>JAGNMT010000378.1 GCA_017991025.1 Verrucomicrobiales bacterium | reverse complement strand
GCTGAAGCAGGTGAAACGTGCGATCGATCCTGACGGATTGCTCAATCCCGGAAAAATATTCGACCTCGACGACACCGGCGCATGAGCGGACCCGCCACATCCCGCCGACTCTTGTACATGGGCGACCTCGATTATTCGGTGGTCCAGCAGTGCATGCACTGCGGCATGTGCCTGCCGAGTTGCCCGACCTACCTGGAAACCCGCCAGGAGCGCAACAGCCCGCGCGGGCGCATCGCGCTGATGCGGGCCATTGCGGACGGAAATCTCGAGGTGACGAAGGAATTCGGTGAGGAGATGTATTATTGCCTGGGCTGCCTTGCCTGCACTACGGCCTGCCCGGCGGGCGTTGACTATCCGCAACTTTTCGAGCACGCCCGGGCCGAGATCGAGCATCAGGGAGTGCTCTTCACCCCGGGTCGCCGTTTCTGGCGGTGGCTGGCGCTGCGCCAGATTTTTGCAAAACCATGGATGCTCCATGCCATCGGTCGTTTGCTCTGGCTCTATCAGGCGAGCGGACTTTCTGCTCTCGTCAGGAAGAGCGGAGTGCTCCGGCTCCTGCCTGCGGATCTGAGGAATCTGGAGCCCTCAACGCCGGTCGTGAGGCGACGGTTTTCCGGCCAGCTCATCGCCGAAGTGGAGAGCCCGAAGACGAGGCAATACCGCGTCGGTATGCTCACCGGATGTGTCCAGGACTTGATTTTTTCCGAGGTGAATCGCGACACTGTCGAGGTGCTTCTCGCGAACGGATGTGAAGTCATTACCCCCCGGGACCAGGGATGCTGCGGATCTCTTCACGCGCACAACGGCGATCTCGATCAGGCGGTCGTGCAAGCGAAGCGCCTTATCAATCAGTTCGACCTCGACTCGCTCGACGCGATCATCACCAATGCCGCCGGATGCGGTTCGCATCTGAAACATTTCACCGGCATTCTGAAACACGATCCCGACTATCGCGAACGAGCCGCGCAATGGGATGGCAAAGTTCGGGACATCTCCGAGTGGCTTGTGAGTATGGGTTTCCGAAAGCCGGGGGGCAGTGCGCCATTACAGAAAGTCACCTATCACGAGGCCTGTCATTTGTGTCACGGTCAGGGCATCTCCCGTCAGCCGCGAGAAGTGCTGAAGTCCATTCCCGGGCTCGAACTCGTTGAGATGGAGAATGCGACGATGTGTTGCGGCAGCGCCGGGGTTTACAACATCACCCAGCCCGAGCAGGCAGCGAAACTGCAAGCCGAAAAGATCGCGTGCATCCTGCGGACCGGTGCCTCCCTCGTCGCGACGGCGAACCCCGGGTGCCATCTTCAGATTCAGAATGGTATTGGCAGTGATGCCGTGGTGAAACATCCCGTGACCCTTCTTGCGGAGGCGTATCGAGCGGAAGCCGGAGATAGAAAATGAAAGCCTTGCTCTTCCTCATCGCTCTTGCCTTCGGTGCCCTTTTTCTCTGGAGCGGGGTCGCCAAAATCAAGGACCCCGTCTCCTTCGCCGAGGCGGTGCGCAACTACCGGCTTATTGGAGATCCGTTTGCGGCGGCGGCGGCGTTGTTTTTACCGTGGCTTGAAGTCTTAGCCGGAATCGGGGTAATGACGGAGTCCTTTCGAAAGGGGAGTGCCGCGATTTTAACGGCGAGTCTTGTCACCTTCACCCTTGCCATTATGATTGCATGGATGCGGGGGCTCGACATTACCTGCGGTTGTTTCGGCGACGAGACGCCGATCAATTATCCGGTTAAGGTCGTGCAGAATCTAGGACTGATCGCGGTGGGCGGGCTCCTCTGGTGGTTTGTTCCGAAGGGGGCGGTTGATCGGGACGGTGGATCGGGAATGAGTTAAGGTCGGGGCGGTTCGGGCAGCGAAGAATTGCTCTTCATCAGTGCTCTAGTTCTTGCCGAGCTTACCAGGGGTGTCCTCCGCCTTCCCAAGGGAAAGAAGAAGAGGGATCTTGTTTCCTGGCTCGCCCGACTCGAATCCGTTTTCGGAGAGCGTATTCTTCCCTTTGAACTTGAGGCGGCAAGGGTTTGGGGAGCAATGATTGCACGTTGTGAGGCAAAACGGATCCGCCCCGGTGTCTCTAACGCTCAGATCGCGGCAACCGGGATTCGGCGCGGGCTTGTTGTCGTCACAAGAAGCGTGATTGACTTCGCACCGACTGGAGCCCGGCATTGGAAGGTCCGGGAAAGCGACGGGCCCTTGTGAAGGATGCCTCCGTCTCTCATCCGAATTCACTCATTCTCCGGAGGTTCGGCGGGGTAAAAGAGGCAGGTTGAAAGATTGATTGGCAGAGGGCTCCTAATCGCCCGACTGGCAAAGACGATCAATGTCTTTCAATGTGCCGAACACAATCAGCCGGTCTCCTTTCTTCAGCTTAAATTCAGGATCCAACGTTCCTTCGACCTGATAGGCGGGCGGGGTCTCCGGTGAATGGCCGATTTCCACGGTCGGCCGTCTTACGGTGACGACATTCACGCCATAGCGTTTCCGTAAATTGGCTTCGGGGAGAGTCTGTCCATCGTATCGGTCCGGCATTTCTAGTTCGACGATACCGTGGTTGGAATCGATTCCGAAATACCGTCTCACTGCCTCGTTCGTGATCTGGCGGGTGAAATACGCGGCGGCAAGACTCTCGGCACGGATCTTGCCGGTCACTTTCATGAGGCCGAGTAGGTGGTCGTGGACTTCGTTGATAACCCGGGTGTAAACGCGGCGTACGCCGAGTTTCTGACAATGGGCCGTGATCATGAGGCTCGCCTCGAATCCTTCTCCAATGGCGACAACGACCGTATCCATCTCTCCCACGCCCAGTTGTGCAAGAGCCTCCGCATCTGTCGCATCAGCCTGTGCGGCAATGGCGACGGTGTCGCGAATTTCCCGGATGTGGACTTCGTCCGTGTCGATTGCGAGTACTTCGTGACCTGACTCGGAGAGTTCCTTGGCAAGTGCGGAGCCGAAATACCCCAGGCCGATGATGGCAAATTTCATAGTGTAAGAGAGTGTGTTAGTGAGTGTAAAAATTCTGCTTAGTTTAACGGGAGACGGGCATCGGGTAGTTCGTAGCGCCGGGGCCGGGAGTTGCCGACCATCGTCAGGACGAGAGTGAGTATTCCGACACGACCGGCAAACATGGTTGCGATGATGACCCATTTTGAAAAGGGAGCGAGGTCATCGGTCATACTGCGGGATAGCCCCACCGTTCCGAAGGCGCTGAAGCATTCGAAGGTCACATTGACAGCATCGAGTTCCGGGTTGGCCCGGCTGACGAGGAGAATTGCGAGGGTGACCCAGATGACGGAGAGAACAACTGTGGCGGTGGAGCGTTCGACGACGTCGCGGGCAATGCGGCGATTGCCGATATGGAGAGAAGTATGGCCGCGTATGAGACGTCCGAGTTCGCCAAGAGCGATCGCGAAGGTGGTGGTTTTCACCCCGCCGGCGGTGCCTCCGGGGCTGCCGCCGATGAACATGAGGGTGCACATCAGAACGATGCTGGCAAAGTTATAAGTGCCGAAGTCCGTGATGTTAAACCCCGCCGTTCGCGCCGTGACGGAGTTGAAAAGCCCTTCCCAAAAGCGGGTTGACGAATATCCCCAGCGCTCCGTGAAAAAGAACCCGGCGGTGCCGGCGACAAGGAGAACCGCCGTCGTTTTAAGCGCGAGCCGGGTCTGAAGCCTCACCGGATGGCTTATCTGCCAGCGGGCGAGACGACGGGAGTGCGGGAACGCCAATCGCAACGGACCCGTGACGAGGTGCATGGTGAGGCGGGGCAGATCATTGACCACCGCAAAACCCAGTCCGCCCACAATGATGAGGAGCATGACGACGACCTGAGACGGGCGGTTCGTTGCGGTTGAGGGGTCAGCCAGTCCTGCCGAAAAGGTGGAGAACCCCGCATTACAAAAGGCGGAGATGGAGTGAAAAACGGCGTCCCACACCAGAGTGCCTTCTCGTGGTGGATTGGCCGCCCAGGATTGATAGATACCAATGGCGCCGATAGTCTCGATGGCGAGGGTGAGTATCACGATTTTACCAACAAAACTTCCCATGCTCCCGAGATTTTCATCGCTGAACAATTCCCCGAGATGGGCGCGGTCTCGCAAGGTGATTCCCTGTCCCACCATGAGGACCATAAAATAGGTGAGAGTCATCATGCCGAGACCCCCGATCTGGATGAGCATCAGAATCGCGAGCTGTCCCTGCGGGGTGAAAGCCGTCTCCGTATCGACGACGATGAGTCCCGTCACGCAAACAGCGCTGGTGCTTGTGAAAGCAGCATCGAGCCAGCTGATCCCTGCGGTTGTGGCGTTGGGCGTTTTCAGCATCAGGGTGCCTGAAACAATCACGAAAAGAAAACTAGCGACAAAAAGGGTGCCCGGTTTTGCCTGTTGAAGAAAGCGTGCCCTCGTGAGCCGCAACATCCGAAGGCCGACGGGAATAATGAGGGTCATTTGCACGATGACGAGCGCAGTGAGAGCGGCAGTGCGCGGATGAATGAGGTCTCCCAGCCAGTCCCGGAGAGGTCGCTCCAGGCCGAAACGTCCCCCGGCGAGTAGAATCAGCGCACCAATGACGAGATTTCGCTTCAGGCGGGACTGTTTGGGATCCCGCAGGACCAGACCTGCCTCAGCCAGGAGAGCGAGTAATACG
>JAGNMT010000377.1 GCA_017991025.1 Verrucomicrobiales bacterium | reverse complement strand
CCCCCGCCCCCGTTCCAGCAGGTAGTATAGGCGGTATCTCGCCCACAGTCGGTGGCGTGCCGCTCACGGAATCCGATAAGGTCAGGTTGCAGCTTGAGGAAAAGGATAGACCTCATGGGCTGATTGTCGGAGTGGAGAGTGACTTTGACCCCACGGTCCCGTTTTCAGAGCGAGTTTACGACATACTTGCTAGGAATTATTTGTCTACGGAACATTACCAGGGAGAAGAGTTTATTAGGTTAAAAATTGCTGAGATCACGGACGGAATTCCGGAATCAGTTCTAGCTAGCCCAGTAGCCGTGGTGACCGTCCGTATTATTGTCGATCAAGAAATGCAACAAGAGCATTTCCAGCAAAAACTCGCCGTTCAGAAAACCGAATTGGGAACAATGGAGCAGTCAATCAGGGATGTGCGAAATAAACTTTCAGAAATCCTTAATAACTACTCCACACGATTGGGGCTTGGGACTCTTGCGGGCGGCAGTCTTGAAATGCAAATTGAATCATTAAGGAAGAACCAATCTCTATTTGAAGCAGCGCTGAAAAGCGCCAAATTTATAGATACACCGGTTACGGTGGTGTTAGAACTTCTTGACGACGGGATGGAAGAAATGCGTCGGCGCTCTGAGATAGCGCAATCTGCCATTAAAGAAACCCAGCAAAAACTGACTAATAGTCAGGACATAATTGACAGTAACAAAAAATTATTAGCCGATCTGCAAAATCAGCCGAACACGCCCCAAACGGCACCCGATATGACGATTCATACCGATGGGAATCAAACGACTGTGAGGCCGAAGTTCACCGTGGTGATCAGTGCAGACGGAACATCGACAACCTATATAGATGGAAAGCCGCAAGGAGCACACTGATTGTATTAGCTCAAATCCGCCATCCGCCTTCGTCACCCGCACTCCTTTCGCCCATGAGAATTGCTTTACTTCTGTCCCTGTTTCTGATCTCCGGCACCAACGGACAAGACAAATTACTCGACCGCTTCAAACCCCGTGAACTGCCCTCGCCGCTGACCACTGCGACCCCGGACGAGTCTCCTGACGCGGCGGACGAAACCTCCCCGACAGCCAACCCGGCCGAAGAAGCCACCGGCATTTCCCTGCGGGGCATCGTGTTGCTGAACTCGCCCGACGGTTTCAACCCCGATGGCGGACCCTCCGTCGATGGGGTTGTCAGTGACGCACTTCCCCTCGTCAACAACGACAAGTTCCGTGCCTCCCTCACCCCCTTCATCGGACGCCCGCTCACCTTTAGCATGGTCCAGTCCATCGCGTTCGATATCGCCCGCTGGTATAACGATCACGATCTCCCCGTCGTCAGCGTCATCGCTCCCGAACAGGACATCACCAATGGCGTCGTCCACTTTGTCGTCACCGAGGCTCACCTCGGCAAAGTCGAAATCGTCGGCAATCGCTGGTTCAAGAGCGAACTCTTCACCCCCCGCATCGAGCCCGGTGACCCTATCATTTTGAGCACCCTCGAGGCGGACGCCGCTTTCCTCAGCCGCAATCCCTTCCATTCCGTCATGATGAGCATGGAGCCCGGAGCCGACACCGGGGAAACCGATGTCAGCCTTATAGTGAATGACAAGTTTCCCTTCCGCGTCTTCGCCGGATACGAGGACAGCGGTGTCCAATCCACCGGCGAGCACCGCCTCTACGGCGGATTTAACTGGGGCAATGTCGGCGGTCTCGATCACCAGTTGAATTACCAGTATCTGACCGACACCGACTTCGAGCGGGTCATGGCCCACTCGGCGGTCTACACTGTGCCCCTGCCATGGCGGCACCTGCTCACCTTTACCGGAACCTACGCCGAGTCCGAACCGGTGCTCGGCGGTTTGTTCGACCTCTCCGGCGAAAGCTGGCAACTCGGCTCGCGCTATATCATCCCCCTGCGCAAGCTCGGCAAAATCAAACACGAAGTGGCGATAGGCTACGACTTCAAATTCACCAACAACAACCTCCTCTTTGGCGGCGTGCAGGTCTTCGATACCCCCGTGGAGGTCAGTCAGTTCAGCCTCGGGTATCTTGCTTCCCTGCCCGACCGATGGGGCAGCACGACCTTTTCAGCCAATGGCTTCTGGAGCCCGGGCGGCATGGGCAGTCACAACAATGACGTGGATTTCAACGCCGCCCGCGTCGGGTCGGACAGCGATTATGTCTATGCCACCCTCGGTCTCGACCGGATCACCCGTCTCCCCTTCGATTTCACCCTCGCGACCTCTGCCAATGGCCAGCTAAGCGCCGGCAACCTCCAGGCCACCGAGCAGTTTCTCCTCGGCGGCTACAGCACCGTGCGCGGCTACGATGAACTCGTCGCCACCGGAGACCGGGGATTTCTGCTGCGAAACGAGATCTACACGCGGGCCATTTCCCTCCTGCAATTGGCAGGTTTAAAATCCGTCAATGACCAGCTCCAGTTCCTCGCCTTCTACGATTTCGGCGTGGCTGAACTGGCCGATCCTCTCCCGGGTGAAGGCAAGAATATCGAACTCCAGAGCGCCGGTCTCGGCTTGCGCTGGCAGATCGCTACCAACGCCTCGATCCGTTTTGATTATGGCTGGCAATTGGAGGACATCGGTCTCCCCGACTCTTCCCGCGCCCACGTGGGCGTGACGGTGAGTTATTGAGTTTTGAGAGGCAAGGTCCATCAAGGAGCAGGGTCGCCCTCGGCCCTGAGAGGAACGATGCACAACGACAGGGCCGAGGGCGACCCTGCTCCTTGAACCTAAAAGAGAAAATGATAGGGGAATCGCTTAAGATTACCTCGCCGCTTCCGCTCGGATCAAAATGGTGGCGCTCTGGATTCACTTGCGCCGAACGAATCGCCTCGTTCAATTCAAGCCAAAAATCCTCCGCCAATTCGGGAGCGATTTCCTCATAATAGGAGATAATCTTCCGAACCTCACCCGGAACTCTCGGATGAAATCGCACCTCCTTCATCAACGCCCGACTTCCTGGCGAAACTGGTCGTAGGAAATCAAAGTCACCTTCCCGCTGTCCATCTCAAAGTCCCGCCGATCCGCCTCGTCGTCATCATCAGCATCCAAGGCAGGCGGTGGAAAAGAAGCGAGAAGGTGGGCCGCCAGCCCAGCTCGATCCTCACTAGAGAGTTTGTCCGCTTCTTTTTGGATTTCGATCAGACTCAGCATGTGGCAATTATACGTAAGTTTTGACGGCAGATCAACTCACTTAACCTAATTCCCTAATTCCAGGCGGCCCTCAAGGCCGCACTTCACTTCTTCTCCGGCGCCGGCGTCACCTCAACGGTGATGGGCAGGGAATAGCTCGCATACTGCTGACTGCGCTCTTTCGCTTTTGTCTCGGCGGCGGCGACGGCTTTGACGGCGGCGTCCTCGACTTTGGCGAGTTGTTGCAATTTGGCATCGGCCCCCTGTAGGGCTTTCTTCGCATTGTCGAGTCCGGTCTGGGCAGCGGCGGCCTCACCTTTCAACGCCGCTCGGGCGGCATCATCGGCGGCGGTCGCCTCGCGCTGCTTAACGGTCGCGAGCGCTTTTTCTGCCGCAGCGAGGGCTGTTTTGCCTTTTTCCACTTCAGAAGTGAAAGGAGCCTTGAGCCCTTTGAGATGCGTCACGGCGGCGTTGGCCTCATCTATCGCACCGGGATTCTGCCGATACTTCGTATTACCGACCCCCTGAAGCACAAACTGATAACGCCCCGGTGCCACGTCAAAATTCGCACTCTTCTTAAAGTCGATTTTTACGATCCCCTCGCGCTCCTTCTCTCCTATCGTCACATTCGGAGCACCATTGTAGAGCCCGGGGAAACCGTGAACATCGACAAGAAGCCCCCCCACTCGCGAACCGGTCTCGGTCAACTTGATCGGAAACTCCAGCGCCTGCCCCGCCTCCACGGTCCAGATTTTGTCCTCTTTCAACTCGATGCGGGTCGGCTCCACCTCCGTATCGATCACGGAAAGGACCGTCTCAAGATCGAGCCGGGATCGCACCTGCGCCTGATTACCGAAGACCCGTTTGCCCCAGATAATAGAGGCGGGTCGGGCACCGCGAACGAGATCCTGACCTGCCACCTTCGCCACGCCGGAAATCGTGATCGGTCCTGTCCAGGCCGGTGCCTCGGGAGTGGCCCAGAGGGTAAGAAATCCCTGATCCGTCTTTCCTCCAAGCACGAGGGGCTTTGCGGAGACCCCCGGTGGCAGGCCTTGTGCCGTCACCGTGATCTCTCCGTCAAATCCGTCACGACGGAAAGCGATGATACGGTAAATCGTCGATCCTCCCCGGCGCAGGACAGGGGACGAGGGGAAAGCATCATTGTTGATTGTTTTGGGGAACTCGGTGCCGGTAATGAGTTGGAAATCGGGCTTCGCTTCTCGAATCGCGAGACGATAGAGATGAGCCGCACTGCCTCCACCACTCTGATTGCCGAGGGTAATGCGATAATCGCCATCGGCATCGGGTGTCAGCTTCAGCCCCGGATCGAGTGAGTCGGCATTGAGATCGTCGAGACTATCTTTGCCATAAAAAGACGGAAGGTCGTCATTCTCGACCGCCGTTGAAAAGGACTCTTTCCCGGCCGCGTCACGAGTGATCTTTTCCACCCTCAAGGTGGGATCGGCAACGACGCCGAGGCGATGAGACATGACGTCGAACCAGT
>JAGNMT010000021.1 GCA_017991025.1 Verrucomicrobiales bacterium | reverse complement strand
CCTCACGCCCGATGGATCGGTTACCAAATCGACGGCGATCGATCCAAGCAAGCTCGACGAAAATGGCATCTACCTGCACGAGGGCCCGGCCCGCGTTTTTGCCTCCGAACCCTCCGCCATCGCCGCTGTGAAATCGACCGGCGGGGACCGGATCAAGGAAGGCGATGTCATCGTTCTCATCGGGCTCGGGCCGATCGGTTGCGGCATGCCGGAAACCGCGCAAATCACCATCGCCCTGAAACATCTGCCCTGGGGTAAAAACGTCGCGCTCATCACCGACGGTCGTTTTTCAGGCGTCTCGACCGGAGCCTGCGTTGGCCATCTTTCCCCCGAAGCCTGGGCCGGAGGCCCCATCGGCAAGGTGCGTGACGGGGACACGATCCGCATCGAGATCGACTGCCGGAAGATGACCGGATCGGTCGATTTTATCGGCGACATCAACGAACTCATGGCGCGTCCCACCAACGAAAAACTGCAGCCTCTCCCGAATGTCCCCGACGACACGAGGCTATGGGCCGCGCTGCAAAACGTCAGCGGCGGCACCTGGGGAGGCTGCGTCTACGATGTGGATGCGATCATTGCGCGGTTGGGGAGATAGAAAAATTCTGAGGAGTTGCCGCATTCTTTCGGACAGGCTACATTTCCGAATGAGCGACGCGCCCACCGATCTGTTGAACCGAATCTCAATCCATCCCGAGGTGTGCCACGGGAAGCCGGTCATCCGGGGCCTGCGATACACGGTGGAATCGATCCTGGAGTACCTCGGCGGCGGCGACAGCTTTGAGGATGTGCTGGCAGAATTTCCCGATCTCGAGCGGGAAGACCTTCAGGCGTGTATTCAGTTCGCCACACAATCCTTAAAGCTCCGAAGCCGGCATCTTGTTCCGGGATGAAGTTTCTGATCGACGCACATCTCCCGCCGAGTCTGCGGGATACATTCCGCGACGCAGGTCACGATGCAATTCACACGTTGGATTTGCCCGATCAAAACCTGTCGCGCGACGGTGTCTTGAACGAGCTCTCAATCGCGGAGATGCGGGTCGTGGTGACAAAAGACACCGACTTCTACCATTCCCACCTGCTGAACGGAAGACCGTGGAAGTTGGTGCTCGTGCGAACCGGCAACATGCGACTCCAAGCAACACGCGAGATGTTTCGAATCCATTTACCCGCAGTTGTTGCAGCGTTGGACGGCGGCACCCTGGTGGAACTGGATGAGGAACAGATTTCGATCATCGCATAGCGTTGTCGTCAACGAACTGATGGCTCGACCGGCCAACGAGAAACTGCAGCCTCTCCCGAATGTCCCCGACGACACGAGGCTATGGGCCGCGCTGCAGAACGTGAGCGGCGGCACCTGGGGAGGCTGCGTCTACGATGTGGATGCGATCATTGCGCGGTTGAGGGGATAGGCCATAGCCTCGCACTTCAAAGTCAAGGCTTGGCAAATCCTCAGTATTGCCGTATAGGCTTGCCTTGGCAGCGAGCCACCAGTAATCCTGAGGCAGGCTGCCCCTGTTGCTTGAAGCCATATTCCCCTTCATATCAAACATGCACACTCCCAATCCTGAAAAGCTCTGGTATTACTCGTCCCAAGGTAACAATGTCGGTCCGGTCACTTACGATGACTTCAAGTCGGCGGCGAACTCTGGCAAAGTGGATCGCTTTCAGGACCGCGCCTGGTGTGATGCACTGCCGGATTGGATCGCGGTCTCAGAGATCGAAGGCCTCTTTAGTAGCCCGCCCCCGCCCTCTCCGGGCCCGCTGGGAGTGGCGCCGCTCAGCCGTTCGGTGCGCCCACTCGATGGGTCGATCCGTCCGGTGGTTCTGCCGGGAAAGGGGCCTGTTTCTGTGACTCTGATGACTGTTCTTTATTCCGTGGCGATCGGTCTCTATGTGGTAGGCGGGATCATTACCGCGCTTGGACAGTTGGAACAATCATTCGAGCTGACGGTTGTTGGACTGGTTCTACTCATCCCCTCAGTGGTCTGTCTGATTTGGTTCATGGTGCTGCATCTGAAGGCGGTTCACCGCCTCTGGTCTTACATCCCGGACGGCTATCGGCGGACGACACCGGGTAAAGCGATTGGCTTTCTTTTCATTCCGACCTTCAATCTCTACTGGATTTTCCAGGCCTACTGGGGGCTGGCGAAGGATTACAACCAGTGGCGGCAGGCTGACCCTACCGCGCCCAAGCTCAAGGAGGGGCTGTTTCTGACCCAGTGTATCCTGACCGCCTGTGCGATCGTTCCATTTGTGAACCTCGTCGCGATGATCCCCACTATCGTCCTCGCCTATCCCGTCTTCCGCCAAGTCGGCCATGCGGTAAACGAACTGGACGCGAAGCAGACAAACTGATGGCGGGAAATCGTCTGCTACTGAGAGACATTTTTTGGAAAAAGCGCAACTTTCCCCAGAGCCCGTCGTTTAATGGTCTGACTCCGCGACCATGCACGTCCGACTTTTCATCCTCTCCGCCTGCGCTCTTTCCACGCCCTTTCTCTTCGCAGAGCCGCCCACCACGGCTCCTGACGGCAATGCCGTCTACCGCACCTGGACGGACAACACCGGCAAAAAGCTGGATGCGACCTTTCGCGGCATCGAAAAGGGGCAGGTCTTTCTGCAAGTTCGCAACGGCTACGTCTATCGTCTCCCTCTCGATCGACTCTCCCCCGCTGACCAGGAAGCGGCTAGAACCTTGAAGCCGGAAGGGCTCGGCATTCCGGCCGATCCGAAGCTCGCCCAGGCGGCCGCCCAGATTGACATACTCGTCAACGCCGGTCTTGAGAAGGCGCAATTGAAGCCCAATCCCCTCGCCTCGGACGAGCAATTTGTCCGCCGCGTCTATCTCGATATCGCCGGTCGCATCCCGACGAGCGCGGAAGCGCTCGAGTTCATCCAGGACACGAGTCTTTCAAAGCGTTCCAAAGTCATCGACAAGCTCCTCGAGTCCGATGGCTATCGCAGCCACTTGTTCAATTACTTTGCTGACATGATGCGGGTCGCCGATCAGGCGAACAAAGTGCGTTTCTACACCTACCAGGACTGGCTGAAAGGACAGATCGCAGTCAACGAACCCTGGAACAAGATGGTCTATGCGATGATGACCGCCGACGGGAAATTGCTGGATAACGGTGCCACCGGCTACCTCCTGCGCGACGCCGGGATGAGACTTGATAACCTCAGTCTCACCCTCAGCACCTTCCTCGGGGCGAACGTCTCGTGCGCCCAGTGTCACGATCACCCCTTCGCCGACTGGACCCAGCACGAGTTCTACGAAATGGCTTCATTCTTCGGTGCGACCGAAACCTACGGTGCCAAAGGAAACAAGGGTGGTGCCTCGAAAGAAATGCGCATGGCGCTCGCCTCCATCGATAACAAAAAAATGCAGCAGCAGGCTAAAAACGTTCTGAGAGTGAATGTGATGGCCGTGGAGGACACCGGTGAAAACGACCTGAAGCTGCCCGATGACTATAAATATGACGACGCCAAACCCGGCGATGCCGTCGCTCCAAAACTCATCGGCTGGGACGACACGGCAAAGGCCGGTCTGAAACCTGGCGCGAAACCAGCCGCGAAACCAGCGGCAAAGCCGGACTCGACCAGCCAGAGCGAAGTAGAACTGCGGACTCAGTTTGCCGAATGGATGACCGCGCCGGAAAATCCCCGCTTCGCGATGACCATTGCAAACCGTCTCTGGAAGCGAGCCTTCGGGGTCGGCGTGCGCGAACCGGTCACTGACCTCGATGATCCGGAAGCGAGCGTCAATCCTCCCCTGCTCCGTCATCTCGCCGCTGAAATGGTTCGGCTGAACTTCGACATGAAGCAATTCATGCGACTCCTCTATAACACGCAGACTTACCAGCGCGAGGCCACCAGCTACGAACTGGCTGACACCACTCCCTACCTTTTCCCCGGCCCGATCCTCCGCCGCATGAGCGCCGAACAGGCCTGGGACTCGTGCGCCACGCTCGTGGTCGGAACTGATTTGGACACCTTTAAATCCCACCGCGGCGAGCAATACACCGATGTCATGAAAATCGACTTCGGAGGGAGCGCTTCGCCGGAGGAGATCAAATCTCAGATCGAAGGGGCCATCGCCGGGATGCGCCAATACGGCGGCAATGGCGGCAATGGCGGCACTCCAAAAGCGAAAGGGAAGAAAAAGCGGCCGATGAAGCAACCGGAGACAGGGGAGGATGCGGAAGATCTCACGCTCGCACCGCCGGTACGCGACGGCCTCGTTCTGGCCCGGGCCTCCGAGTTGCCGCAACCCGAAAAAGACCAGCATTTCCTCCGGATGTTCGGCCAGAGTGACCGGCAGATCGCCGACAGCCAGAGCACAGAGGGCAGCATACCGCAGGTGCTGATGCTAATGAATGGCGAAGCACAGGACGTTATCGGGCAGGACGATTCGCTAGCCGTGCAGACCGCCGCCGCAATGGCCACGCCGGAGCAGCAGGTCGAGAGTCTCTACCTCAGCTTTTTCAGTCGCAAACCTCACGCCAATGAACTCGCTGTCGCCGTCGATGGCCTCAAGAACGGCCTCACGATGCGTGATCTGACCTGGGTGCTCTTCAACACCCGTGAATTCGTTTTTATCGAGTAGTTCCACCTCTTTCCCCCACCCCGCTATGAAGTTTCAAAATACCCTCGATCCCCTCAGCCGACGCTCTTTTTGTGAACGCTGGGCAAAAGCCGCACTCGGTGTGACCGTGTTGCACGGCGCCTCACAAGCCGGTTTCTCTGCCGGGGAAGCCGTCGCGGCTGCCACCGCTGCGGCGCCGGGCGGACCCGGTTTCGGCAAAGCAAAAAATATCATTTTTCTCCAAATGCTGGGCGGCATGTCCCATATCGACACGCTCGATCCCAAAGACGGCGAAACACAGGGGCCAAAAGCGCCGATTTCAACCGCCGCGGATTTCCAACTCGGGGGAACGATGCAGAATCTCGCCACTCACGCCGACAAGATCAGCATCATCCGCAGCATGACCTCAAAAACCGGGGTCCATGCGAGCGGTCAGTATCTCATTCGCAGCGGCTATGAGCAGCGCGGCACGATCAAACACCCCAATATCGGAGCGTGGGCCCAGCACTTCAAGGGTGCCAGCCACGAGACCCTACCCTCCAATGTCTGCGTGAATCGCCAGCCCGAAAACGGCAACGGCTTTTTCCCCTCCAGTTTCTCACCTCTGCCCATCCTCGACCCCGAGGCAGGCTTGCAGTATTCCCAAAGTGAGGCCGGACCTGACGTTTTGGAAAAACGGCTCGCGATGCTCGATCAGCTCGACACCGGCTTCCGCGAACGCTTCAAGACCGCCTCCGTCCAGAGCTACACCCAGTTCTACGAGAAGACCGTCAAGATCATGTCCAGCACCGACCTCGATGCCTTCCGTCTCGATAGCGAAACCGAAGCCCTGCGCGATAGCTACGGCAGAAACAAACTCGGCCAGGGCTGCCTCCTCGCCCGTCGTCTTATCGAAAAAGGGATCCGCTACGTCGAAGTCGCCAGTGGTGGCTGGGACATGCACAACAACATCGAAGAAGAACTCGAAGAACGCGGCACCGAACTCGACGTCGCCCTTTCGACACTGCTCAATGACCTGAAGGAACGCGGCATGCTCGAAAGCACCCTCGTCGTGCTCTGCTCCGAATTCGGACGCGGTCCAAAGATCAACGGCAACGGCGGTCGGGATCACCACCCTCGCGTCTTCTCCACCCTTCTCGCCGGCGGCGGTGTCAAAGGTGGTTTTGTCTACGGATCGAGCGACAAGGAAGGCTTCTCGGTTGCGGAAAAAGAGGTCAAAGTGCAGGATTTCCTGGCCACGATAGGCTGGAGCCTCGGACTCCCTCTCGAAGAGATCGCCTACTCCCCGAGCCAGCGCCCCTTCACCGTAGGCAACAAGGGCAAGCCGGTCATGGATCTGTTTGCTTAGACCCCTTGCCAAAACCCGTCGGCGCATTTCCGGTTTTCGGCCTCCTTGCGAAGCGTTTCGCGGCTCGTAAACTCTAGCCTTTACCCCATCCACGTTTTATGAAATCCCTCTACATCGCTACCCTCGCCACGCTCGTGGTTTCCTCCGCGCTCCAATCCGCCGAACCCATTCCGGACGATCACAAGATCAACGGTTTCGCGATCGGCTGCCAGGCCTACACGTTTAATCGCTTCACGGCTTTCGAGGCCATCGAGAAAACCGCAGCGGCAGGCGGCAAGGTGATCGAATTCTACCCGGGACAAAAACTCTCGCCGGCCGAACCTGGTCTCAAAGTCGATCACAACGCGACACCGGAGACCCTCGACAAAGTCAAAGCAAAACTCAAGGAGCACGGTCTCATCGCCGTTGCTTACGGCGTCGTCGGCCTGAGCAAAGACGAGGCGGAAAGCCGCAAGGTCTTCGAGTTTGCAAAGACGATGAACATCTAAGTCATCAACACGGAATCCGTCGATGCGATCGACACCTTTGAGAAGCTCGTCAAGGAATACGACATCAAAGTCGGTTTCCACGACCACCCCAAACGTGAAAATGATCCGTCCTATCAAATGTGGGACCCCAACTACATCCTCGGCCTGGTGAAGGATCGCGATCCCCGCATCGGCTCCTGCGCCGACACCGGTCACTGGATGCGTTCCGGACTGAAGCCGGTGGACTGTCTCCGCATTCTCAAAGGCCGCATCGTTAGCAGCCACCTCAAGGATCTGAACGGCTATGTGAAACTCGCCCACGACATGCCCTACGGTCAGGGAGAAGGCGACGTCGACGGTATCCTGAAAGAGTTCAAGGCCCAGGGTTTTGACGGTCCCATCTCGATCGAATATGAGCACAAATGGGAGGACTCCCTCCCCGACGTGACCGCCTGCATCGCCTACGTCAAGGCGTGGAAACCCTGATCGACATCGGGCACCTCATCCACCGGCTCTGACTCCACTTTCCCCGCTCTGTTGATGAAACTTTCCCGATACCCCCTCCTCTTCAGCCTGCTCGCCGCGGCAGCGATCGTGCCGATGCTCCTCGCCGTCTCGACACCGCGTAAGATTCTTTTCTTCACCAAGTCGAGCGGCTACGAACACGCAGTGATCTCCTGGAAGGATGGCAAGCCGAGCTATGCGGAGAAAGTGCTGCTCGAACTGGGGAAAAAGAACGGCTGGGAATTCACCTTCTCCAAAGACGGCTCCCTCTTCACTCCCGAGTATCTCGCCCGGTTCAATACCGTGATGTTCTACACCACGGGGGATCTCTGCAGCGCCGGAACGGACGGAAATCCTCCGATGACCATGGCAGGCAAGCAGGCGCTCTTCGATTATGTAAAAAGCGGCAAAGGGTTTCTCGGAACCCATTCCGCGAGCGACACCTTCCACACCGCCAACGAAGCCCTCAAAGGCCCGGACCGTTACAAGAACCATGGTGAGCAGGCCGATCCCTACGTGCGCTTTCTCGGCGGCGAGTTCATCAAACACGGCAAGCAGCAGGATGCCAAAAACACCGTGACCGATCCGTCATTCCCGGGCTTTACCAAGGTCGGCAAGGATTACCGGTTCCCGGAAGAGTGGTATTCGCTGAAGGATTTTAATCCTGACATTCACGTCCTCAGCGTGATCGATGCCCCCGCCATGGAAGGCGTCGAATATCAGCGCCCACCCTACCCCAGCACCTGGGCAAGGAAAGAAGGTCAAGGCTGGGTCTTTTACACCGCGATGGGTCACCGTGAGGATGTCTGGACCAATCCCATCTTTCAGGACATCCTCGTCGGCGGCATGAAGTGGGTTCTCGGCGATGTCGAAGCCAGCGTCGAGCCAAACCTCAAGGAAACGGCGCCTGAGGCCTCCACCAATCCGCCCTACGTCGAGCCCAAGCCGGCCGCGCCGGCACCGGCAAAGAAGCCGAAGAACGCGTAATCTTAAAATCCTGTTTCAGGTTCCAGGTTTCAAGTTTCAAGTTCCAGGTTCCAGGTTCCAGGTTCCAGGTTCCAGGTTCCAGGTTCCAGGTTCAAAGTTTCGCGAAAGAAAATCCGACGAGCTGTGACCGTTGCATTCACCTTTTGAGTGTGCAGGATTGTCCCGCAATGCCCTGATTCAAAGGACTTGGAACCTAAAACCTAAAACTTGAAACTCGGATCTAGTACCCCGGGGCCTTAAAAATCCGTGTCGGCTTTCTCGAGATTGAGTTCTTTGATCCAACCGTTGCGATAACGCACGTCGTGCCCTTCGCATTGCAGTTTAAGCCCCTGCGGCGAGTCGGTGATGCCCGCTCCACCGTCGTTACCGCCATCAACTCCTGAATTCGGGCCGCCCCAGACCTGGTTGATGACCTGATTGGTGTGCACTTTCTGCCCGTTGAAATACATCGTCACGAGAGGCTTTTCCGTCATTTTACCATCCGCGAATCGCGCCGCGCGGAAGACGAGATCGTAGGCATTCCACTTCCCGATGCCGAGGTAGGCATGATAAGGGGCTTCGGTTTCGTTGATCACCGCACCCATGCCATGCTTGGTTTTGTCTCCGTCAAAAATCTGGATCTCGAAACGATTCTGCAAATAGACACCGGAATTCCCGCGGGGATTCATGATCAGAAACTCGATGTGAAGCCGGAAATCCCGATAGGGCTTTTTCGTTACGATGTCTGCCGTACCGTATTTGCCGCCATCGGCGACCCTGTCGTCGGTCATCACCGCACTGCCGCCATCGACCGGGTCTTCAACGATCTTCCATTTGATCGGCAGTGATGAGGCAAAACGGGGCCCCTCCCAGTAGGTCCATTTTCCGTCGAGCATTTCGCGCGAACCATCGATGATCACTTCCGCCCCTTCGATCGGTTTGGCCCCGACATTGATGCCGACGGGAACCGGTTTGTCTTCGGCAGAAAGAAAGGGAGAGCCCGTCATCATGACGGCAGAAAGCACAGATAGGAGCGTGGGGGGATATTTCATGAGCCTAATGGACTGCAAATCCAACGGGATGTCAGGGAAAAACGGCACGGATACAAGCCATTTTCTGACAATCGCGCCGCCATCCGGCAGACCTCAATGGTAACCTCCGTCACTTTGGCTCAATGCCCGGACTCGTAGCGGAAGCTTTGGAGAGTCATCAGCCTCCTAAAAAGAAAAAGGCCGGGTGATTAACTCACCCGACCTTTCTCAAACCAAGGGATCGGAAACCGGCCGATCAGAAATTAATACGAGCTCCGACCGTAATTGCCGAGTCAACCTCGGTCACATCTGCAGCCACCTTAAGGGCCAAATGGTCGGTCAAGTGAAAGAGCATACCGGGTGCAAAGACCCACCCGTCATTGTCGATTCCTTGTGCTGCGACAAGCGGCAAAACCCCTTCGCGACCGGTGTAGAACACCTTGGCGTAGGCTTCGAAACGACCGGCCCGTGCGCGGATACCGGGACCGACATAGTAACCCCACGAGTCATAATCGAATTCTTGATTGCCTCCAAACTCGGCATCGCGATAATCGCCCCCGCCCTCAAAGGTCAGGTCGACACACTCCGCCAGGCTCCAGTGACCGCCCAGCCCGAGGCTATAACGATCACTATCAAAACCGAAGACCCCGACCTGGCCGGGCAAGATGTAATCAAAATCGGTATTGGTATAGCCACCGGTAAGAAAGAGGACTTCGCCAAGGGATTTCGAAAAGCTGATCCCCCAGCGCTCACCGCCGCCCAGGAGGGCACTGTCGTTATCGGCGACCCCGTAATCGAGATCGATGAAGTCGTAGGTGAGGCAGGAACCCGGTTCTACCATCACACCTTTTCCCGAAGTGGCCACGGGAGTGACCCCCGCCTTACTGACCCCGACGGTCAGGAATGCCAAAGTGAACGCAATTATTGTTTTTTTCATATTTTATCGATTGGTTGAGTGAAGACTAAGTTAAGTGACGTTGTCAGAATTACTTAACTTTTCCGAATTTCCCATAAAAGTTAATTATGTCAATAACTTTATATTATAATAAAATTTGTTCTCATCCGTGTGGTCCGAACCGTCAACTTAACGGGAGATATGGAAACCCGTCGAAGAGAGAGGGGCTGGAGGCGAGGCTCCTCACCATCCGATGTCCGGTTCAGTTGAACACGGGATGCTTGCAGACGGACAGAAACAGATAAAGATTATTCGATTTTTCGACGATTTGTCCTGAACCAATCGATTATTCCCAAAATCTCCATGAAGACCCGGCCTGCCCGCCTCCTGATGCTCTTCGCTCTTATCACGTCCTCACTCTTGAGTGACGCCGATGCCCAGCTTTTTAAAAAGAAAGCATCGAAGTCGCTCGCCCCGGCCTCCGACCCGAAGCTCGCCCCCGGTCAATTCGAATGGCACCCGGAACGGGCTCCGGCCGGTCCTCTGCTGGTTGTTGTGAGTGTTGATGATCAGATCGCCTATGTCTACCGCAACGGAGTTCAGATCGCCCGCTCCACCGTGAGCACCGGCGCACCGGGACATGAAACTCCCACGGGTGTGTTCACGATTCTTGAAAAGAACCAGCAACACGAGTCCAGCATCTACAAGGGGGCGCAGATGCCCAATATGCAGAGACTCACCTGGAGTGGCATCGCGATGCATGCGGGGCAGTTGCCCGGGTATCCCGCTTCCCACGGTTGTGTAAGATTGCCCTACGAGTTTTCGGAGAAACTGTTCAGCATCACGGAGAAAGGCGGCACCGTGGTCGTCACGGCGAAATACTCAAAACCATCAATGTCCGTTAAGCCGGCTTCCATTCTCCTCTCCTCCAACGTGGATCCCGGCTCCCGTCCCGCTGCGGCGCTGGTGGGGAAAACCATCTGGGATCCCGCACGCAGTCCCTCCGGGCCTGTGAATTTTCTGATCAGTGGCAAAGACCGTTCCATCTATGTCTACCGCAACGGCGTTCTCATCGGTCAGAGCCCGGTCGGAATACGGGAACCGGAAAGACCGATCCCTGCAGGGGTTTTCCTGATGCTGGAAGGAACAGAGCCGGGAGTCAATTCTGTCGTTCCCGGCCGACCGATCCGCCCCTGGGCGACGCTCTCACTGGCTCAGGAGATCAACGCCAATGTCGTCGAGGAGTTCCGGAGCCGGCTTGAGATTCCGGCAGACTTTGCGCGTCGTATCTACGAACTGGCTCATCCCGGAACGATTCTGGTGACGACCGCCGGTGCCAGTAATTCACAGACATCCACCCCGACAGACTTCACGATCATGCGTCCAGTGGACCGCTAAGAGCGCCGGATTCGGGTTTTAAGTGTTCGAGGTAAAGAGCGTAGGGCCAGTGAGTTAACCCTGTCGCCGGGACTTTAGAGGCAACTGCCAACGGTGATTCGCGCGCACTTACACGGGGTCTGTCTCTGCCAATTGAGGGAGTCGAGCATCATGCAGTCAGGTGCAGGAAGTTCACGCCGGGGAAGCGGGCGAAGCCGGCATCGAACGAGACAAGGCGAGAGCCGCTGGCGAGAGCGATGGCAGCGAGGTAGGCATCTGTCCACATCCGATGCGGCAGCGCGGCTTGGGTAGTGAGCGCGGCGAAGCGATCTTCAATGCTGGCCGGTTCCGGTAAAAGGCGGTGGTTGGGGTCGGCCAGAAATTGGCGATAAATATCCCATGCTTCTTCGGTGGAGAGCGTGCGACTGAGCACGCCTGCTTGAGTGCTGAGGCGAAGCAGCCCCATCATTGAAACGCGGGTAAAGGCGATCTGGGTATGCGCGTCATTCTCCCAATACCTCGCAGCAGCTGAATGGTGGAAGTGGTTTTGATCGACCAGGGCGAGCCAAACATTAATGTCGGGAATGTCCATTTACTCTAATTTTGAGGATTGGGCGATCACGCGGCGGTAGTTCGCGATGTCCTCGTCCTCAAGAATCGCGTAGAGTTCGGCATTGGACAGGGCCGGGTGCAAAGGGGTGCCGGGAATGCGGTGAATCCCCACGGGAAGCGGGTGAGGATTCCTGCTTGGAGTGAAGCCCTTTTCCGAAGGTTGTTGGGCGCGCAACCCGGCTTCGATGTAGGCCGCCAGCAAGTCTTTGAGTTTGACGCCTTGCTGGACGGCGCGGGTTTTCACTTCCTTAAAAAGTGAGTCTGGCAGATCGAGAGTCGTTCTCATCAGGAAAGAATAGTGCGTAAATGCGTAAACGTAAAGATGCTTATATGCGATCGGTGTGATTTTGAAGCCGAATTGCGATTCCGGGAAGGGCGGATCTTATTTTAGTTCGGCGCGCACCATCGATGATGCGCGCCGAACTGACAAGATGTCCGACCCAACAGAGAGGTCATTGATGTCAGCACAACGCCTCGCCCCAACACCCAATTCATATTGCGGAAAAGGTGAAACTGTGAAACTGTGCTCCCATCATGAAAAACATCACCATCAGCGTGGATGACGAACTCTATCGCCTGGCCCGCATCAAAGCAGCCGAGCAGTCCACCTCCATTTCCGCCCTCTTCAAGGACTACCTCGTCCGCCTCACCGGTAGTGACGCATCGGAGACCGAGTTCCAGCGTCTCGAACGCGAGGAAAGGGAACTCCGCGAAGAACTCCGCACCCGCCGACTAAGCCTCAACCCCGCCCACAATCTCAGTCGCGAAGAACTCCACACCCGTCATGCGCTTCGTTGATACCAACATCCTGCTCTACTCGCTCGACCTCGAACCCGCGAACGCGGGCAAAACCGCCATCGCCACCGAAATCCTCACCTGCACGGATCTCGTCCTCTCCGTGCAAGTGCTGCAGGAATTCTACGTCCAGGCCACTCATCTCCGGCGTCCCGATGCCCTCCCGCACGACATCGCCACCCGCCTCATCCAGAAATGGCTCCGTTTCCGCGTTCAGGAAAATACAGTGGCTGTCCTCCAGTCTGCCCTCACCCTCAAAGAACGTTTTCAAACCTCTTACTGGGACGCTGCCATCCTCGCCGCCGCCAAAGCCGCCCGCTGTGAGCACCTCCTCAGCGAAGACCTCAACCACGGCCAGGACTATGACGGCGTCACCGTGATCAATCCCTTTCGAGGAACGGATGAGGGATGAAAACTCCGCCCGCTCTTCATTTCATTAAAAATTTGGAGGGACAGGCCCCTCGACGTTCCGCTGGAGGGACAGGCCCCTCGACGTTCCGCTGTCTCTGTCTGGTGCTTGCAAGTTCGGGCGCGGGCGCTGATTCGGCATCCCGGTCGTGTGAGAGAATCATTTGGGTTACCTCGGGCGAAAGTGGTTCGCCATTGTGGAGGTTCATGGTAGAATCCCGACATGAGTAATCTAGACCAGCTTCGGCAACTTCCCCTTTCGGAGCGCATCCAAATGGTTGAAGACCTTTGGGATACGATCGCTGCCGATTCCGCCACCGTAGTTCTCAGCCCGGCCCAGATCGCCGAGCTGGATCGTCGCCTTGATCACTACGAGGCAGCACCGCACGAGGGGACCCACTGGGCCACCCTGAAAGACCGGATCGAGCATTCGCTGTAATGAACGTGATCTTCCGTCCCGAGGCGGAGGCCGAGTTAATCGAAGCGGTCGATTGGTATGAAGCTCGCAGCCACGGCCTGGGAGCCGATCTGCTGCGTTGCATCGATGCCGTAATCGGGAAGATCGTGCGGCAGCCGGAATCTTACCCTGTAGTCCATCGATCTACCCGCATGGCCATTGTGCGGCGGTTTCCGTATCTCGTTCTCTATCGTGTATCCGGCCAGACGATCACCGTCATCGCCGTCTTCCACGCAAAACGCGACCCGAAGATCTGGGAGAAGCGTTGAATCCTCTGCGAGATCAAGAGATATTTCGGCTCGTGACCCTTGAGATCTCGTATTTTGCATTGCGGTTCGCAATATTGTTTAAGCTGGCCTCTGTAAGGCCGGGTTGGGCGTTCACGGATTCTCAGCGCGTCGAACTCCGGGGTCGAAGACCCCGGCTACAGGGCGGAAGCGGTATTTGTCCTTTGGTATTGTGGACCCGCGCTCAATAACAGATCTCGAAATGGGTTGAGGCGCAGCCATGGCAGGCCGTGCGATCAAACATGTCACCCTTCAACCGCAGATCACCACAATATTCGCAGCGGGCACAAAATCGGTTTTCCGCGGCTTTCCGCGCACTGGTCAATCTCTCGCTATCGGGCTCCTTCTTCCATCGCCGGAAGCGTTTCCATATTATGACGGGCTCCGACGGGTGCGGCCATTCGACGGTGCCGACTTCGAAGACCCAGTCGTCGGCATCCTGTGTGCAGCGAAAATGGGCATCGAGGGGACAGGATTGCTTCTCCTCTTGTTCCATTCTCATTCTCACGCGACATCCAATCGTTGTTGAAGTTGCCGACGCGCTTTTGGTTTCGGGAATGAATTGTGATGGACTCCTTCCAGCTCCCGGCCCGCAGCTTTCTTGTTTCGTCCGCCCCACTGCTTGAAGAAAAAGGCGACGTCGTGTTTGGCGCATTGATCACGAATTTCAAGGACCCACTTGGGGTCCATGGGACGCGGTTTGGCACCGCTTTCGCCGCCGACGATGACCCAATCGATTCCACGAAGCTTCAGCTTAGAAAGCGGGCCGATGAGCGGTTCGCAGGAAAGGAAGCGCACCGCCGCCGGGACTTGGCGGAGGTCGTCGATGCGGTGGGTGACCCGCTCGTCCTCGACGCTGACGCCCATCCAGATGTTTTGGGTCCAGGTCAGTTCGCCACAAACTTCAGCGAGGCGTTCCGAACGCTTGGTCAGAACCTGGAAGATGAGGTGCGGACACTGATTCATGACCGCGAAGACCTTTTGGATGAATTCGAGGGGCACCTCCTTGTGGAAGAGATCACTCATCGAGTTCACGAAGACCATGGCCGGTTTCTTCCACTGAAAGGGGATCGCGAGGGCTGATTCGTGCTGGCGGATGGCGAAGCCGTCGGCGTATTTCTCGACGCCCATCGCCTTCAGGCGGCGGGACATGATCTCCGCGTAGCAGAATTTGCAGCCTGCTGAGATCTTGTCGCAGCCGGTCGTGGGATTCCACGTGAGTTCGGTCCATTCGATGGAGCTAGTGGCCATGGGAGGAAGGTAAGATGACGTCTTGGGAGTGGCCGGCTCCGCCCCTCAGTTCCTCTAGCCACGCCTCAGGATCGGGGACTGATTCCCACGCGGGTTTCGCCTTGCGCATCTGGTCGTCAAGATAGGCGTCTGAGTAAACCGGCTCCGGCGTGAGATTGTGCTCTTGCACTGCACCTTCGATTCTGGTTTCGATGTCTCCCTCCGCTTCCATCCTTGGGGAGGATCGCAGGCGAAAGGAGAGAATTCAATCCGGAAGATTGGCAGCCATCTATCCAATGGGTGAGCCCCTCAGTCACGTTGTATCTGGCCTCTGTGAGGCCGGGTTGGGTCTCCAAGGTTCCAGTGCGCGGGCGGCTGCTACTCCGAGGTCGTAGACCCCGGCTACACGAGGAAATCTAGACCTATCCCGGATACTGTAAATTATCCAAGGGTAGACAAGAAATCACAGCCCAGCGGTCAGTGTTTCGAAGAAGACTTGAAAGCTCCGCGAACAATTCAGGTCGGGATTCAAGTGTGGAGCGATGAGACGCGCTCGACCGACTTTTGTTCGGTCTCCCGTCAGCCGGGCCAACTCTTCGGAAGCGTTCCCCAATTGATCGGGATTTCGATAGGCCGCCGCCTCATTGGAGAACCTGCAGCGCGGGTAGGCAGTCCGAACCGCCATACTGTCTCCCAGAAACCAGCTCTCAAGTTCCTGACAAACAATCCGTATCTTGTAGGGCTTTCCGCACGAATCCGCCAACCCTGAGAGGTCTTGCTTGATCCGCTGGCAATCGCCGCCATCAGCGTCCCGTAAAATCAGGAACTGCGGCTCCCCGTAGTTCCAGTGCCTCATGCGAGTCACAATATTCCGCTCAAGATCCGACTTGCCATTGTAGGCAAAAACAAACCAATCCAGCCCCTCGGCAAGTTCGGGGCGATGCCGATTCATCAGAGACCGTATAGTCTCCTCCATCGAGCGCTCTTCGGTCAGGACGATGGTCATGCGTCGCGCTGGATTCTCAGTCCGACTCCCCGGAACATCCCTTGATCCCAGAGGTATCCCGCATGATCGCCAGCCTCCATTTGTCCGCGAATGAGGGGGTCATCTTGAGCACGCCAAATTCGGGTCATGCCTCCCTCTTTCTCAAGGACAAAGATTGCCCCAAGTTCTACGGCATTCAGGAACTCCGGCGAATGAGTCGAGATAAAGACCTGCCCGCCTCGATCCGCATAGCTCTGGAACTCCTCGGCGAGCAGGATCATCAACTCCGGATAGAGTTGGTTCTCCGGCTCCTCCACACAGAGGATCTTGTGCGGCTTCGGATCATTGAGAAGCAGCAAATAGGCAAACATCTTGATCGTTCCGTCCGAAACGTTGAGATCGAGAAAAGGCTCTTCAAAGGCACCGTCGCGGTAGCGAATGATCAGTGAACCATTCTCCATCGGCTTCGCTTCAATCTCCTGAACTCCTGGGACCCGCTCCTGCATTTTGACGCAGACTGCGTCGAAGATCTCGCGATGTTCCTGATATAGTCGCAGCGCAACCGAAGGCAGATTGTCACCCCTCGAAGAGACGTGCTCGCCCTCGTCCGGTTGCTTGGCGCCCCGGGCGGCGTTGATGTGAATGTCCGAAATGTGCCAGTTCTCGATGAGTTGGCGAAACGCCTTCGCCGCCTTGAATCGGTCAAATTGGCCGAGTCCTTTGACGGCGAGAATATCCGGCGAACCCAGTGTCTGTTCCTCCCGGTCGAGGTCTTCGTCCGGTTTGTTGAAATCCTCCTCATTGCTCACCGCAGTACCGCTTCCGTTCTCGAAATTGATAAAGTGAAAGGGCGATCCGTAACGCCCCCGTTTGTAGCGAAGAATCTCACGGCGGACGATCGGCTTCCCGGCCTCCTGACCGATTTCGAGATGATAGGTCACGAGGCGCTCCCGACCGGCGATCTCCAACCGGAACTTGATCTCGATGGAAATTCTCTCTGTCGCCGGGTCACAGCCCCGGGTGATCACTTCCTTGAATCCGAGCAATCCGCCCTCTTGCTGGAGTGCCACCCGCACGTTGCTGTTCAAGCATTCCTTAAGGAAGGCGAATACTCGGAAGAGTGTTGTCTTCCCCGTCCCGTTCTTTCCGACAAAAACCGCCACCGCCGGCAGATTGGAAAGTCGGACGTCCTTCAGCGCTTTGAAGTTTCGAATCTGGATTTCCTCTATGATCATGGTTTCAAATGGCGGGCAACGCGGTGGCGGGCGGACCTCATGGATTAACTATCGAAGCATCTGTCAAAGGAGGCCAGCAGTCATTTGCTGGTTTCAATCTCCAAGGGGGGCAAAGCATCCACGATCCGATTCGTCTCCAGGCTCACCGTGATCACTCGCAAAAACAACTCCAGCGGATATTTTGCATTCTCCTTCGTCTCCGTCGCCCAGAGGTTGGCGTCGTTGGTGATGCCGCTGGCTTTGTCGGTGGTGACGGACTGGCGCTCCATGACCCATTCGAGGGCGGGCTTGCCGTTGACGACGTAGTCGTAGGCTTCGAGGG
>JAGNMT010000375.1 GCA_017991025.1 Verrucomicrobiales bacterium | reverse complement strand
CGTAAAACTTGCCACGCTGGAAGAGGAATCCGAAGCGAAAGAACAAAAAGCGACACGCCTTCGCAAGCTCGTTTCCCAGGCCGCCGATTCGAAGGTACTCAGCAAAAACCTCCTGAAGACCCTCGACAACCTGCTCCTTGAAATCAGCGGTTACGACCAACAGACCGCCGAGGTCAAAAAGGAAGTCGAAGCGCTGATGGCTGAAATCAAAAAGCGAAACCTAGTCGCCAACACGCCACCACCCGTCATTGTGCAACCAGCCGGTGCCGGGGTGGAGCCCGATTCAAAAGTGTATTTTGTCGAAGCGTCAGGTGGAAAGATTGTGATTTACTGGAGCAAGACAGAATTAACGCAGGTCAGCTCGGCACCGGAAGTCATTGTGGCGGATACCTCCTACGAAGCCTTCCTGAAAAAGGTTAAAGAATCGCCCAAATCGAAAATCATTTTCCTCGTCCGCGATGACGGCCTCGGCTCATACAACAATGCCGCAGGCTGGGCCCAGCAGACCTATGCCTTTGAGCCGGCCCAGGTCGCCAAACTCCCGATACCGGGACGCGGGGCAATCGACCTCACCATGTTCCAATCCTTTCTAGGTACAATCCCCGTTCCGGAAGGAGTCCCGCTGCTACCCCCAACCACCCCGATTCCCTGATCCCGCATGGCAAAACGCCGACACCAGGAGGAGTTTGAAATTCCCTTTGTAGCCTTGATGGACACGATGACGAACGTCGTCGGCGTGCTCATCATTGTTCTTGTCCTCGTCGGCATCAGCGTTGCCAGTGCTGTCAAAAAGATCCTCACCGACCTCCCTCCGGTGACGCCGGAACAACTTGAGCAGTTGCTGGAGGTCCTCTCAAAAAAAGAGGCGATTCCCGATCTGGCTGAAGTGCAGGAGAAAGTTGTCGCGCTTGAAGAAAAGATCAAAAAAGGCTCTGAGGAACTCTCTTCTCTCGACCAGTCCGCGGTGGGGCTCTCCCTCGCCGACATTCCCGATCTAGAAAAGCAAATTGAGGACAAGAAGAAAGACCGCGACTCCAAAAAAGCGGAAATCGAGAAGCTGCTCGCGGAACTGGATAAACTGAAGGCAACCTTGGACCAAACTCCGCTCGTCGCGGCGGCTCCCGGCACGGTCGTCCGCCTCCCGAATCCCAAGCCTTACCCCGAGAAGCCAAATGAGACCCGCATTCTCGTCGCCAAAGAGGGCGTGATTTTCCTCAACGAGACTCAGTTCATGGCGCCGATTCTCGCGGAACTCGACCGTACCAGATCCCAGTTCGAATACAAATCGCCGAATCCGGCCCCTTTCCTCCCGCTGTTGCAGAAAATCTTCACGTCTAAGGAGGAAATCCAGGCGGCCTGGGGAGGGATTGCTCCGCTTGCGGGAAAATACCAGATGGATGTCCTCGCAAAATCCTGGAAAGTGCTGGCAGCCGGAGGACTGCAGCCGAGCACTCCCATGCTCGAAACACTTGGCAATATTTCTCTAGTCGTGGGCAAGCCCATGCCGGATGTCGCAGCCGCCGTCATCGCCGCAACGAAGAAGGACTACACACTTTGGGTGGCTATGGATCCGTCGAAAGACCCGACCAAACCGGTAATCAAAGTCGTTCCCAACGGAAACAAAGTGGCGTTTCACTGGGGAGGGAGTGTCGAGGAGGTCGGTGACGATCAGCGGGGTGTTCTTCGCTATTTCAAAACCCTCGGGGACATGGATAATTTCCGTGCCGCCAGCAAGAGCAGGGTGATTTATGATGCCTACCGCCTCGTGGAGTTTCTCAAATCGTCGGCAGTGGCTGGCATTGTTCCGAAAACCTTTGGCATGGACGCCGTCGCCAAAGTCGGGTCCACCTCAGTACAGTTGGCACTGACCCCCAAGTCCGGTGAAACCGTTGAGAAAATGAAACAACCGGCCTCGCAGTTCATTCGCGTGATGCGGGAGATTAAAGAGGATCCCGACGGAGTAGCCCTTTTCCAGGTCGTCCCCGATGCCATCACGACGTATCTGGCTGCCCGGGAATTGTCTGATAAAGTCGGAGTGCCCGCCACATGGGACTTTTTGCGCGACCTCAACATCGTGATCAATGTCAGAGGCTTCGAGGTTCAGCGCTTCGCGGAAGCAGCTCCGGGGAGACCGGCTGCCGCCACCCTCATCGCTCCTCCCAAGCGCACGCTCGACTGACTATACGGGCGATTTTTGGCTTTCTGGCGGCTTCGTGCCATGGAGGGAGTATTCCGTTGCAAGCGTGGGTGCGTCGCTGAAGTTGGGAGGCGGCACAGGAAGACCTGCTTTTCCGCGCCCGTTGTATTTGAGACGAATGCTCCAATCTCCGGAATACCCTGAGCCCGTCGCTGAACTTCATCCACCCTACCCTCTTGTCTCATGCACCCTACCCTGTTTACTGTCTCCGTTCGTACTCTCACAGCAGGGTTTCTTATGATGAGTCCCGCCTTCGCGGGCGCTCCCAAGTTTGAACCCCGGGTTATCGACACCACCGTCGAAATCGGTTACGGGCTTGCCATCGGAGACGTCGACGGCGACGGAGCCCCCGACATCCTGCTCGCCGATAAACGGGAAATTTCCTGGTTTCACAATCCCGACTGGCAGGAGTCCACTCTCGCAAAAAACCTCACCCTGAGAGATCATGTCTGCATCGCCGCCGCCGACCTGAACGGGGACGGTAAAATCGAAGTCGCCGTGGGAGCTCAGTGGAACCCCGGCGAGACAAATAACAAGGTCGATTCCGGGGCGGTTTTCTACCTCGATCGACCGGCCGAAACAGGAAAACCCTGGACGCCGGTGCAGCTCTTTCACGACCCGACGACCCACCGCATGCGCTGGGTGCCCACGGCGGACGGCGGCCATATGCTGGTCGTCCTCCCGCTCCACGGCATCGGCAACGCCGATGGTACCGGAGAGAATACGGTCAATGTAAGAGCCTACCGGGTCGATCCCGCAAAGGCGGGAACTGCCGACGCGTGGACTCACGAGGTCCTCGGCGCAAAACTTCACGTCGCTCATAATTTTGACTACCGGGAGGGATTTCTCTACATCGGCGGCGCCGAGGGCATCGTCAGGGAAGCGAATGACGGGAAGAACTCCACCGTCCTCATCACCGCGGCCAATTCGACTCCCCCGACCAGAGGTGTCGGTGAAATTCAGAAGGGTGCCGATTTCATCGCCGCCATCGAACCCTTTCACGGCAACGACCTCGTCGTCTATCGCCCGTCCGGAGAACAGTGGCAACGAACGCTCCTGACAGATGCACTCAATCAGGGACACGCCCTCGGAGTCGGCGACATCGACGGAGACGGAAAAGAAGACATCGTTGCGGGCTGGCGAAATCCCGATGCAACTGGTCATGTCGGAATCAAACTCTTCCTCCAGCAGCCCGATGGCGGATGGGACAAAGGGACTACGATCGCCGAGGACATCATCGCCACCGAGGACCTCAAGCTCGTCGACCTCGACAAGGATGGTCATCTCGATATAGTCGCGTCGGGGAGAACCACGAAGAATCTGGTCATTCTCTGGAATCGCAAGTGACAGAAAGGATCCGGACAGGCTCAACTCCTCCTCCTACTCTCCTCGACTGTCAGTCAGCTCAAGCGCACCGATTGCTGACATGATTCGAGCCGCTATCGCCTGATAGCGCTCCTTCGTCCCGAGCGCTTCGTCCTCCAGCAAATCACTGAAGTCAATCGGCTTACCGACGACAAGCGTCACCGGATGACGGGTTATTTTTTTACTCCCCCGGGGCAACGTCTTTTCAGGACCGAAAAGCCGGACAGGAAGCACTGGAACATTTGCTTTGCTCACGATCAGTCCCACTCCAGGCGCTCCCTCCTCCTTGAGTTTGCCATCGAGAGTTCGTTCGCCCTCGGGGAAGATGAGCACCTTCTTTCCGTCTTTAAGCAAACCGATGACGTGTTTAAGAGCCGAGAGTTCCGGCTTGTCCTGATTTACCGGAATGGCGTTGACCCGGGTGTAAATAAAGTTTGCCACGGGATGGGTAAAAAGTGTCTTCCTGGCAAAATAATAGATGGGAACCTTGTACGCGGCACCGATCAATGGAGGATCAAGGAAACTTACATGGTTCGAGGCGATCAGAACTCCGCCCTCTCCTGTTTCCAGTGCCGCCGCATTCTGAACCCGGTAGGAACAAACGAACCTCCCGAATAACTTCGCCAGGGTATGACCGATCCAATACCAGATAGTCATTCGTTTCCAGTGATAGAACATCGGATTTCAGCACCACCTCGCACCGCTCTCAGCCGAGGGACAGTGACGCCGACAGCTCAAGGTTACCAGCCCCTGGACACACTACCGAAGTGTCGAATACCAACCGAACGGGGACTCGAAGGAGGTTTGTCGCACTGCGGACCCCATTGGCAACTAATCCGCAACTCGTCTGCCCGAACGAGAAGGCGACAACTAATGCAGCCAAAATCAAATGTCTCATCATGCATCTTAGATCGCGGACATTCCCCGACTTGTCAACGTTTTCGGAGCAGATCGGTGATCGCCGTATAGCCCTCGATGAGACCGAATCGCCCGGGATCGCTTCGATGCCTTTCAAGAATCTGGTCAACCCTTTTCTCCGTTTCCTCGGAAGGCATGACGGTCAACGTGCGCTTCCAGACGTCGACACATTGCGACA
>JAGNMT010000376.1 GCA_017991025.1 Verrucomicrobiales bacterium | reverse complement strand
TCACAGGGGAATCTTTCATGAGACGACCCCGTCACTGTCACACACCTCTGCGGGGCTGGCAAGGAGACTGAAACGACATCTCCGCATCAGATTCGCTGGCGAACCCCAATGCCACAAAATGGCATTTTTTTCTTGAAAGGCACCGCTTCATGCCTGTGTGTCTGTTGAGCGTGGCGAGCCCACCTATGAGCGAATCCAATCCACCAGATCGAGACCACACACTTCCAGGGGGTATTCCGGCCCCCCCGCCACCGCGTCCTGACCTGAAAGATCATCGCAAGACCGGTCCAACCTACGGGATTAATGACAAATCGAAAAAAGAGAAGACAAAGGATCGCAGTCACCCCACCGACCCCTACGAACCATTGAAAAAGAGAAAAGGATGCGGAGGCTGCTGTGGATGTCTGGGCGGGAGCCTTCTCGTCCTTGTGCTCCTGTTCATCGCGCTGGTTGGTGCAGTGGCCTACTTCGGGCCGGGACGATTTGTCGCAGAAGGCTACAAAGTGGTTAATCTCACAGAGCCGGAAACTATTATCAGCACCGCCCCTGAGGAACCGACGATCTACCTCGGGCGGATCGTCACTTACAGCGCGCCCATGACAAACGTCCCGGTGGCCATCGTGGCACAGGAGATCATCGTGAGCGGTGATTTCCTGAAAGAGGTGAGCCTCACCGGTGCGAAAGTCACAGGTCTCGCCAATGCCCGATTTGCTCTGGACCTCGAAGTGATAGCCGCCGAATTCTATGACAAAGGAATCGTGCTCAAAGGCAACCTCACTGGCCGGGTCATGAAAAGCATCAATTAACTAACAAAACTACCATGGTTGAAATCAACGCCTCCTACGAAGGGAAACTGCGATGCTCCGCTCAACACGGACCTTCCCGCTCAACAATTGAAACCGATGCACCGGTCGACAACCACGGACGGGGGGAGCGCTTTTCCCCGACCGACCTCCTCGCCGGTGCCCTCGGCACCTGTATGATGACGATCATGGGAATCTTCGCTGAGCGGAATGACCTTGATCTCACCGGCACGAAAGTCCGGGTTCTCAAGGAGATGACCCCTGAGCCACCCCGGCGCATCGCGAAACTCACCGTCGAAATGACGATTCCGCTGCCCGAGGATCACCCGAAAGCCGGCGCGCTCGAAAAAGCGGCCCTCGCCTGCCCCGTCATTTTAAGCCTCCATCCCGAGATCGAAAAACCGGTCACTTTCCACTGGGTAGGGTAAAGCAACGACCATCCCCAGCGCTGGAGTGACGGCTTTAGCCGTTTCGAACTGAACCCACCGCAAGAGGACTGAAGGCCTCACTCCGGCCTTCCGCTACCCTATCACTTCCTGAATCGGATCGGCGCCCTCGACACCAACCAGCTTGTGGTCGAGGCCTCCAAAGAAAAAGCTCAGCTCATTTGGATCGAGTCCCATGAGACTGAGAATGGTCGCATGCAAATTCTTTACTTTAAATCGGTTATCCACCGCCATGGCACCGAGCTCGTCGGTCTGACCGACTGAGACGCCCCCTTTCACACCGCCTCCGGCCATCCACATCGTAAAGCCGTAGCTGTTGTGGTCGCGGCCGGTCCCCTTTTCATATTCAGCTGTGGGCTGGCGGCCGAATTCTCCGCCCCAAACGACAAGCGTATCCTCGAGCAGCCCGCGCCGTTTCAAATCCTTGAGGAGGCCCGCGATCGGCTTGTCGGTCGCTCCGGCGTGCAAATTGTGGTTCGTCTCGAGGTCTCCATGAGCGTCCCAATTCTGGTCATTGTGCGCGCCGCCCGAATAGACTTGAATGAAGCGGGTTCCGCGTTCAACGAGCCGTCGCGCAAGGAGACATTTCCGGCCGAAGTCCTCAGTCTCCTTGCGATCCATTCCATAGAGCGCCTTCGTTTCTTCACTTTCCTCGCCAACTGCAATCGCTTCCGGAGCCGTCGCCTGCATCCGGTAGGCGAGCTCATAACTGGAGATACGCGCTGCAAGATTCGTGTTGTCGAAGCGGGACGAGAGGTGCCCCGCATTGAGGTGATTCAGCGAATCAATCAACAAACGCTGCTCTCCCGTCGCCATCCCGTCGACATGCTGTAGGTTGAGAATCGGACTTCCCTGCGAACGGAAAACGGTGCCCTGATAGCTCGCCGGCATAAACCCTGACGTCCAGTTTTTCGCCCCTGAGATAGGCCCTCCGCTTTGGTCTAACATCACGACATAACCCGGCAGATTCTCATTCACCGAGCCGAGTCCATAGTTAACCCACGAGCCCAGCGAGGGATTCCCGCTGATAAGGGAACCACTGTTCATCATCAGCAGCGCTGACCCGTGAATCGGGGAGTCTGCTGTCATCGAATGGAGAAAGGCAATGTCATCAACGCAGCTGCCTACGTGCGGGAAGAGATCCGAAACATATTTGCCACACTCGCCGTATTGTTTGAATTTCCACTTCGGTTCGACGATGCGCCCCTGATTTTTCTTTCCTCCCCTTCCAAAAGTCTTCACCTCGATCGTCTTACCGTCCATGCCATACATGCCCGGCTTGTAATCAAAGGTATCGATGTGACTCGGCCCGCCGTACATGAAGAGGAAGATGACGCTCTTCGCCTTTCCCTGGATCATAGGTGGACGACTTGCGAGCGGATTCACGGCCGTCGTCGCCGCACCCAAAGCCTTTTTAAAAAATCCTTCCCCGCTGAGCAGTCCAGTCAGGGCAAGGGCGGGAAAACCACCTCCGACTGTATTCAAAAACTCACGGCGATTCACGTTGCCGCAAAAATCAGATTTGATTCGTTTCTTCATGATTTTTCAGTCGAGGTAGACAAATTCATTCAGGTTCAAAGCGAGGAGAGCGACCCGGTCGAGGGCCTGTTCAGGGGTAAGTCCGGCATCCTTTTGCATCGATTCGTAAAAGGAAAGGAGATGCTCAAGCTCATCAGGCCTCACCTCACGCTGAAGTGCCAACCCCAGCCCGCTGGCTATCTGTGCCCTGACATCACCGCCTGCCCCACGCATTCGTCCGGCAAAAATTCCAGCTTGTTCATTGACGAACGGCGAGTTCAGCATTGTCAGTGCCTGCGTTGGCACTGTCGTCGCAAAACGCACCGCACAAGTCGTGTCGGTGTCCGCTTGATCAAAGTCCGCCAACATCTGATGACGCAGACTCCGCTTCACATGCACGTAAATCGAACGGCGAAAATGATCCGCCGTATCGCGAGAAACCGGCCATCCCGCACCCGGACGCGAAGCGGTTGCAAGAACCTCTGAAGGAAGTGGTGGAAACACCCACTCGCCATGTGTCTTCAAATTCAAATTTCCTGACACTGCCAGAATCGAATCGCGCAGTTCCTCGGCGGTCAGGCGCCGCATGTCGACCCGCCAGACATTCAGATTCCGGGGATCTTTCGCGAGATTGCCCGACTCGGGTTCCGATGACATGCGATAGGTGCGACTGAGAAGAATAAGTCGATGCATCGCCTTGATATCCCACCCCCCTTCCTGAAGCTGCGTCGCGAGCCAGTCGAGAAGTTCGGGATGGGTCGGCTTCTCCCCGAGATGCCCGAAATCCGAAGTACTGGGAACGATGCCCCGCCCGAAATGATGTTGCCAAAGCCGATTCACGATGACCCGAGCTGTGAGCGGATTCGCCGGATCAATGATCCATTTCGCCAGTTCGAGACGGCGACCGGAACTCGTCCTCCCGTCCCGGGTGATCGGGGCGGCTTCAAGGAGTCGAGGTTCGGAGCCTTCACTGGCGAGAACAGCCGGCACACCCGCTTTTATCTCCTCCTCACTCTGAGCATGGACGCTGCCACGCAAATGAATATGCATCGATTCAGGGACAGGCCCAGACTCCGTCACTGCATTGATCGCAATCCCGGGCTCGGCCTTCCTCCACCTCGCGAGTTCGTCATCCAACCTCTTGAGTTCGCCGCCGAGGTCGCGACCAGCCTCCTTCTTTATTCTCTCGATGTAACGCTTCGAGCCCGATCCAGTGAGAAGGCTCTCAATTGACCCGGAAGAACCCGCCACAGTGCGGAGCGAAAGATCAATGTATTGACCGCCCCCGGTCTGGCGGCAATGGACAGCAATCGAATTGCGTCCCGTCTGCAGCGCATTGATGGCGGGCTTTGGCAGAACCACCGTCTCATACTCAGTGGTGAATCCTTTCGCCTCGAAAATCCGCGTCCCGTTGAGATAGACCTCGACGTCTTCGTCATGATGGATATCGAGAACCAGCGAACCCGGCAGTGACGTGAGACCAAATGAAGCGCGCATCCATATCTCGGGAGTTTTCCAGCCAGTCTTCACAACTGAACCCGGCGGATTCCCAGCCCCGAACCCTGACATTCCCTTAAGCCATGATTTGTTCACATAACCGACGTCGCTCCAGTCGTCGGAGGGTTTCTCCGTCGTGTAGGACCACTCCGCCCCGGCTCCCCGGGCATCATCCAGGAGGGGCGGCGTGCCGTCACTTCCCGATCCACCGAGGAGACCTGCCTTTTCGAGCACCCTGCGAATTTCCCCGACTAGAGATAGCCGCCTAGCCTCAAGCGACGCCTCCTTCTCCTTCCGCTCCTTCTCAAAGGCGACCCGCTCCTCCGGAGTCGCCCAATTGACCATCGTTCCCTCACTCCGGTAGTGATTCACCCCTCTGAAAAGGGCCATGAAG
>JAGNMT010000374.1 GCA_017991025.1 Verrucomicrobiales bacterium | reverse complement strand
GACAAAGGCAGCCTGGAGAGAGACGCCGGCGCTATTCGTCCAGGTCTGAATCTCCGCTTTCATGGCAGCAGGAGTTCCCGGAGTAGCGGGAGTTGCCGGTTCCGGAGTCGCGGGTGTGGCCTCTCCGCCTTCGAGCTTGGCTCCCATGGTGATCCACTTCTGCACGAGGGCCAGTTCCACGGCCGTCAATGGCTCGGCCCCGCGCTCACGGGCGGGCGGTGGTGGCATCGCGTCACCATCGCTCCGGGGAAGTCCCGCTTTGATGGGGAGGAGACTTTTTGATGGGTCGCCCGGGATGATGACCGGATCATCCCCCCCGATGCGCTTGGAAAACCCGTCGGTGGAATCCATCCGCAGCTCGCCCTTGGCATTCGGTCCAGAGTGGCATTTGAAGCACTTCTTGTTCAGAATCGGCCGGATCTCTTCTTTGAAATCGACCGCCTCGCTGCAAACCGGAGCGACCAGGCCCGACATGGCGATGGCAAGAAGTGAGGGAAGAGACGGGACGTATTTCATTAAGGACTCCTGGATAAAAATCGGGCGTAAGCTTGACAATGTATCAGGTGCGCGGGGTTCGTCAATTATCGGCGAAACGGAAAATGGGAGAGATGGCCGGGCTTTTGGCGGGCTCGTATTGAAATGCTTGCAGTCCGGGTCGATTTGTGGCGATAATCCACGCAACCATGAAAATTCCGACCCTGCCCATCTTGTCGCTCGCGCTCCTTTTTGTCGCGAGTTCCGCCCTTTCTCAAACCGAGACTCCCGACGGGAACCAACCCGGAATCAATGGATTCTGGGAAGTGGTGACTTCGCAAGGGCGATTCGTGGCGAGACTTGATCAAATCTCATCGGTAAGTCAGCACGAATATCTCATCGACGGAACGGTCCGGGTTTATGAATGTACGGTCGATACCGACGGCGGTCAGACGGCGCGTTTCTACTTCCTGGAGCCGGTCACGGCTGGTTCCTCGGTGACTTCCGGCAGCGCGACGATGAGCCGGCTCAAGGACATTGCAAATCAAGTCTCGACCAAGGCCGGTGCCGGCAACATCGACACTGTGGTGACAAAGAACTACCCCACGACGACTCATGCCAAGACAACCGAGTTTCGCTTTCAAAACAAAGCGACGATCGGGCAGATCTACGATCATGTTCGCCGCGTCTGGGCGGAGGAGCGGGGCAAAGGGGAGGAGAATCAGCTCGTGATTCGTAACGGCTGATGCGCCCGGGACGCAGTCGCCTATTCTGAGTAAAAGAAGCGCCATGAAATTCCGCGAAATTCCGCATACCGACCTCAGCGTCAGTCTCATTGGCCTCGGCACGATGACGTGGGGGGAGCAGAATACGGAGTCGGAAGGTCACGCCCAAATGGACTACGCTCTCGAGCGCGGCATTAATTTATTCGACACGGCGGAGATGTACCCGGTGCCACCACGCGCCGAGACCTGTCACGAGACCGAGCGCATTATGGGTACCTGGTTCGCGGCGCGGGGGACGCGGGACAAGGTGATTCTCGCCACCAAAGTCGTGGGTCCGGGCCCTCACGTCACGCATGTTCGCGACGGCAATCGGCTGAACCGGGCTCATATCACTGCCGCTGTCGAGGGCAGCCTGCGGCGGCTCCAGACGGATCGCATTGATCTTTACCAGCTTCACTGGCCGGATCGTCCCGTGCCGCTTTTCGGGACGAGAGATTATTCACCTCCAAAGACTGCGGATGCCGTTCCCATCGAAGAAACTCTCGGCGTACTATGGGCGCTCATGGATCAGGGCAAGATCCGTCACATCGGTCTTTCGAATGAAACGCCCTGGGGCACGATGCGATTTCTGGAGTTGGCGAGAATTGGTAAGTTTCCCCGCATGGTCACGATCCAGAATTCCTACAATTTATTGAATCGAACCTTTGACGGGGGGCTTTCCGAGATTTGTCACGAGGAAGGGATCCGCCTCCTCGCCTATTCGCCACTCGCCTTTGGCCGTCTTTCCGGCAAATATCGCGGGGGAAAAAAGCCCGAGGGTGCCCGTCTCTCGATCTGGGAGCGTTTCGCCCGTTACAATGGTCCGAACAGTGATGCGGCGATTGAGGAATACGCCCGTATCGCTGATGAAGCCGGGCTCGATCTTGCGCAGATGAGCCTCGCCTGGATCAACCAGCGTCCTCATGTGGCGAGTAATCTGATCGGCGCGACGAACATGGAACAGCTGAAGTCGAACATCGACAGTGTCGATCTCGAACTTTCCGGCGACGTGTTGAAAGCGATCGAGCTCGTGCATCAGAGGTTTCCAAATCCGTGTCCGTAATTCCGGGTCGGGGTGGAACGAATTCGAGCGAGGAGGGGATACCACCCACCCTTATCCTAAATCGGTGTTTCAAGTTTCAGGTTTCACGTTCAAAGTTCTTTGTATCAAGGCGTTACGAGGCAATACCAACACACTCAAAAGGTAAAGGATGCTACGGCCACAACTCGTTGGTTTTCACAACGTGAAACTTTGAACCTTAAACTTGAAACAGGATTTTAGGATAAGTCCGACAGGCTACTAGGCTACGGCACCTTCGCAGGAGCAGGAGCAGGAGCAGGAGCAGGAGCAGGAGCAGGAGCAGGAGCAGGAGCAGGAGTCACGGCCTTGGGTGCCTCGGGTTTGACCGGAGCAGGAGTCACTGCCTTGGGTGCCTCGGGTTTAACCGGCGCTGGAGTCACAGCCTTGGGTGCCTCGGGTTTGGTCGGCGCTGGAGTAGCCGCCTTGGGTGCCTCGGGTTTGACCGGAGCAGGAGTCACTGCCTTGGGTGCCTCGGGTTTGACCGGCGCTGGAGTTACGGCCTTGGGTGCCTCGGGTTTAGCTGGCGCTGGAGCGGGGGATACCGGAGCTTTGGGCGCGAGCGGAGCTTCCGCAGCCGGTTTTGGAGGAGCGGCGGGGGTATCGCTGATGGTCACCGGTTTTTCAGGGGCGGGTGCTGGTGCGGGCTTCGGCGGGGCGGGCCGATCCACTTCGGGTGGAGTGCCGACTTTCAGAAGAGCGATTTTTTGCTGGGCGTAATCGAAGAAGGGATTGCCGGGATGCAGGGTGAAGGATTCCTGATAGAACTGATCAGCAGTCTTGGTGTCTCCAGCTTCGAGGGCAAGGTCGCCGAGTCGGATGCGGGCAATGGGCGTGAGCTCGCCATCGGCCTGGGCGGCGATCGTGCGATCATAGTAGGTCTTCGCCTGTGCGGCATCCCCGGCGACGTGGTAGACATTGGCAAGCGCAAAAAGGCCCTGCGGGTAGCGGGGATGGGACGCAAAATCGGCCACGAAACGCTCCAGGGTCGCGATGGCATCTTTCGATTTTCCCTGATCGATCTGGATCTCGGCCTTGCTGAGGAGGGCGTTTCCGGCCGCGATGGATCCGGGAAACTCGATCAGGACGCCATCAAGCGCTGCGATGTCGCCTTTATTCGCAGCGGTGGTGTAGGCTTCGGCGGCGGCGAGGTGCTTTTGCGTTTTGATTTGTGTAACGACGAGATAAGCGCCAATGGCGATAGCAACAAGAGCGATGGCGGCGAAGATCTTGGTCCGGTGACGGTCGATCGAGTCCATCACATCGGCGGCCTCGCTGGCGGAGAGGGAGTCGAGGTGATGCGGTGACGGATCTTCGGTGGGCTTCAAAGGGGAGTGTGCCATGGTCTTAAAATAGAGTGGTAAAAAAGAGCCGCTTTCGCTCAGGCGAAGGCGGCCCGAATAGTAATCGATAATTGCGGTTTGTCAGCCGCCAACTGCGGCACGGGCTTCGTCGGCGAGGGGGGTGGAAAGGTAGCGCTCCCCCGTCGAGCATCCGATGGTGACGATGAGCTTGCCCTTGTTCTCGGGCCGTTTCGCCACGGCGATGGCGGCGCAGACATTGGCCCCGGTGCTGATGCCGCCGAGGATTCCCTCCTCTTTGGCGAGGCGGCGAGCCATGACGAAGGCTTCGTCGTTGCCTACTTTGACGCATTCGACGATCTGATCTTCCCCGGCGCTGTTCTTGAGCCGGAGGTTTTTCGGGACGAATCCCGCACCGGTGCCCTGAATCTTGTGAGGACCGGGGGTCGGCTCCTCTCCGGCGAGAGTTTGCGAAATCACCGGCGAGCCCTCGGGCTCGGCGACGATGACCTGGATGTTCGGATTTTTCAGCTTCAGGCCCTCGACGCAGCCCGTGGCGGTGCCTCCCGTGCCGACGGCGGTCACGACGATATCGACCTTGCCACCGGTGTCTTCCCAGATTTCTTCGGCAGTGGTCTTGCTGTGGATGGCCGGATTTGCCGGGTTGTTGAATTGCTGGGGAATGAATGAGTTCGGCGTGCTGGCGGCGATTTCCTCCGCTTTGGCGATGGCCCCCTTCATTCCTTTGGCTCCCTCGGTCAGCACGAGCTCGGCTCCGAGCAGGGCGAGCAGGGTTCGGCGCTCCAGGCTCATCGTCTCAGGCATCGTCAGGATCAGCTTGTAGCCCCTCGCGGCACAGACAAAGGCGAGGGCGATGCCGGTGTTCCCGCTCGTGGGTTCAACGATGACGGTCTCGCTCGTAATGTCTCCGGAGGCTTCTCCTGCCTCGATCATGGCCATGCCGATGCGGTCTTTGACCGAGCCGAGCGGGTTAAAAAACTCACACTTCAGAGCGACAGTGGCCTCGAGCCCTTCGGTGACGCGGTTCAGTCG
>JAGNMT010000373.1 GCA_017991025.1 Verrucomicrobiales bacterium | reverse complement strand
GCTTCCAGTGGAATGAGCTTCCTCAACAGATCAAATTGCCGCCGGAGATCGGGCTGCTCGCCCTGACGATCGAGGGTCAGGTCCAGAATGCGCCGTCGTGGGATAAGGACGGCACGCTTTGGCTGCAACGCCAGGCCTCCTCCGAACCGGTCGACGAGGATTTCCTGTCACTTAAGGTTCATTCTCTGATTGAAGACGGAATCCCCCTCTGGTTCGAGACCCAAATCGAAATGATCGTGGCCGGGAAGAGCCGTGAGGAAACGCTCGGCACTGTGCTCCCGCTCGGTTGGCAACTCGCCAACATCGAAGCCCCTGTTCCGGTCGCCATCGACGAGAAAGGTCTTCTCAAAGCGCAACTTCGCGCGGGGCGCTGGAATATTACGTTGCGCGCCTTTCAAACGAGCCGGGTGGATCAGGTGGCGTTTGCCGAGGGTGCAACTCCTGCCGTGCCCGATCAGGCGCTCGCCTATCGCGCCCGCCCCGATTTTCGTCAGGCGGAAATCATGGGGTTACCGCAGATCGATGTCGCCCAGACTCAGGTGCCTGAAGCCTGGCGTTCTCTTCCGATCTACCGATGGGACACCACGGCCCCTTTTCAGCTGGTAGAACGGGTCCGCGGACCGGGTCAGCGAGGTGAGGCCCCGCTCACGATTCAGCGTTCCCTCTGGCTCGATGATGATGGAAAGGCACTCACCTATCAGGACACCCTCACTGGCGAGCTTCGTGAAATTCGCCGTCTTGACGCCGCGCCGGGACACGAACTCGGCTCTGTCAGCAGTGGTGGCGAGCCCCAACTAATCACCCACAATCCCCAGGGCGGCGCTCCGGGATTCGAAGTGCGTACGCCGCAGCTCAATGCCGTCGCGACCGGTCGTATCGCCCTCGGTCGCACTATGCCCGCGACCGGTTGGCAGGCGGACGCCGGCAGCCTCAGAGCCACCTTGCAACTGCCGCCCGGTTATCGTCTTTTCGCCCTCCCCGGCGCTGACTATTCGAGGGGAGACTGGCTTACGTCGTGGACGCTGCTCGATCTTTTTCTGCTTCTCCTTTTCACGCTCGCGGTGTTCCGCCTTCGCGGTTTTTTGGCAGCGCTCCTTGCCTTCGTGGCATTCGGCCTCGCCTATCATGAAATCGGTGCCCCGCGTCTGCCCTGGCTCCTGCTCCTTATTCCTGTCGCGCTCACGAATTCTCTCACAGCGGGACGCTGGCAGCGAGTCGCCGTCGGTTTGAAATGGGGTGCGGCAGCCCTTCTCGTGATGTTTCTCGCGCCGTTCCTCGCCTTTCAGATTCAGGGGGCGATTTTTCCCCAGTTGGAACGAACCGGGTCGGGATATTCCGCACGGGCGTCTTATGCCGGACAGCGGGAGACGATGCAGGAAATGGCCTCTGATGCGATGAACTCTGTCAGTAGCGGGCCGATGCGCCAGATGAAGGAGAAACCGGCTTCCAAATTCTCCAAAGACTCTGACAACCTCAAGGCCGACCCCAAAGCGATCATACAGACCGGTCCGGGCGTCCCGGCTTGGAATTGGCGCACCGTGGAATTCGGATGGGATGGTCCGGTTTCCGCCACCCAGGAAGTGCGGCCCATGCTCATCCCACCGGTCATCTCGCGTCCCCTCGGCATTGTCCGGGTGCTTTGCCTCGTGCTCCTGGCCGGTCTCCTTCTCACTTCGAAACGGCAACGAAAAGCCCCTGAGGAAACGGCACCCGAGAGTCCCGCCCCCGCCACTGGAGCCAGTCCGGTTGTCGCTCTGCTCGTCCTCGGTCTTTCCCTTCTCGCCTTACCGGGTAGTGCTCAGGCCCAGTTTCCCGATGCGACGATGCTTGAAGAATTGAAGACTCGCCTTATGGAGCCCTCCGACGCTTTTCCCGGTGCTGCCGATATTGCCTCCGCTTCACTCGTGATTACCGGGGATACATTTACCCTCAATCTGGAGTATCACGCCGCCACGCGGACGGCGGTACCGGTGCCCGTACCGCTCGCGGCCCTTGTTCCCGGCAATGCGGAAATCGAAGGCAGTGGTCCGGCGACGCTAGTGCGGCGCGAGGGAGCACTCTGGACGCTGCTCCCCGCTGAAGGGATCCACCGGCTCTCGGTGAAGGGTCGAATTCGCGACGTCACCGATTGGGAATGGGGATTCCCCCTGAAGCCGCGCCGTATCCTGGTCGAGGCTTCCGGCTGGACAGTCAGCGGGTTGCGTCCCGACGGAAGTGCCGAGGACCAGCTCCTTTTTTCCCGCGCCCGCCGCGATGAGGCGAATGCGGCCGCCGCCAACTATGACCGCCCCGATACCCGACATGCGCTTCTGGTTGAACGTCAGATTGAACTTGGTCTCGTCTGGCAGGTGCGCACCACGGTCTCCCGACTCTCCCCGACGGGTCGCTCGGCCGCGCTTCGAGTGCCTCTCCTGCCGGGGGAAAAAGTCGTCAGTGCCGGACGCTCAGTTGAGGGAGGCGCCATCGAGATTAGACTCGCCCCCGAGATGCAGGAAGCCTCGTGGGAGGGGGAGCTTTCACCGTCCAACGAACTGAAACTGGCCACTCGCGAGGCCGATACCTGGACGGAGCGCTGGCGTCTCGTCGCCTCTCCGGTCTGGAATGTTTCGTTTTCAGGTTTGGAGCCGACCTTTGAAAATCTCGAAGGCCAACTCGTTCCGCTCTGGCAACCCTGGCCCGGCGAGAGCGCCGCGATGACCGTTTCCCGGCCGGAAGCTGTCGCCGGCGCCGCGGTTACGATCGACTCCGCTGAGCACGGGCTGGTCCCGGGCCGCCGACAGCATGCTTCAACGCTTATTCTCTCGTTGCGCACGAGTCTGGGAGAAGATTTTGCGATCACCCTTCCTCCAAAAGCGGAAGTCACGGCACTGACCCATGACAACACGACGATTCCTGTTCGCAAGGAAGGCGATGCCGTCGTTGTCCCCCTGCGCCCCGGGGCGCAGAGCATCAAAGTCGAATGGCGCCTCCCAGGTGATGCGGGAGGATGGACCCGGGTCGATCAGGTCAAACTCCCGGTTGAGGCGGCCAACGTCTCCACCGTGATCCGTCCTCCGCAGGACCGATGGCTGCTGCTCGCGGCAGGTCCGCAGCGCGGGCCTGCGATTCGTTTCTGGGCCGTCCTCGTATTCGCCTTCATCACCGCAATCGCCCTTTCCCGTGTTCCCCGCTCACCGCTGCGGTTGTATGAGTGGTTGCTCCTCTCGGTTGGACTGATCCAGGTTTCCGTGTTCCTTTCGCTCTTTGTCATTGCCTGGCTGTTCCTCGTCCGTTGGCGCGGCACCGAGGGATTTCAGGGCCTGACAAACGGGTTCTACAATCTGTGCCAGAGCGTTCTCATCTTTCTCACGCTCATGACCCTGGGCATTTTTATCGGAATTGCTTCGGCCGGGCTTTTGGGGAGTCCTGAAATGTACATTGCCGGCAATGGGTCCAGTGCTTCCTACCTAAACTGGTATACGGCTCGCTCCCCCGGCGAGCTACCACAGCCGGGATACTGGTCGGTCTCGATCTGGTGGTTCCGCCTTGCGATGCTGCTCTGGGCGCTCTGGCTGGCAGCCGCGCTGGTGAAATGGCTCCGCCTTGGCTGGAAAAATTCCGAGGTTGGCGGACACTTTCGCTCGAAGCCGCCGAAAGTGAAAACACCCGTTGAAACCACCACGATCAACCCGCCGGAGTTGCCGCAGAAACCGTGATCGCATCTCTTCTCCAACGGGGAAAGGCGTTGACAGCGCCCTCTTCCCCGCGAGATTTGCAGCGTTCATGGTGCGCAAGGCAACACAGCTTCTGATCCTGCCGCTCCTCTTCGCGCTTCTCGCTGCGGGAGGGAACGCGACCTTGTGCCAGGTGCTTTCTCTTGTCGGAATAGAGGCCCACCACCATGTGGTGTGTGAAGACGACGGCCCGGTTCATCCCGGGCCGGTTTGTGCGGAAACGCATGATGACCACAGTGAAGAGCATGAAAAAGCGCCGTGCCCGGAATCCTGCGGGATCCAGCTCACCGATGCCACGGCTCCGATTCTTGTGAAGCGGCCGGCTATCTCCGAGACCATTTTCCTCCCTTTCCTCCTTGATGTCGCCCTCGCGGTAGACTTGCCGACGACATGCCTAGGTGCGGGCGAAATGCTCGAGCCGCCGGATCACGGGGCTTCTCTCGCCGACCCGACGTTCACGGGTCGTTTTCTCGTTTGATCACTCTCGTCGGCCCTTTCGCCGAAACGTTTCCGTGCCGTTTTGCCGGAGCCGTCGCGATGGGGCTGCTCTCGTTTGGATCAAGCCGCAGAACCGTTGTTCCTGCTTGGTTCCGCCCCGCTCCGGCTTCACCGCCTTTTTTTGAATGAATCGAATTTCCTCTCAATTTCAGACTTCCCTTACCCTGCTCGTCTTCCTTTTGGTGGCGATGCCTCTCCTTCATGGTGATGACACGGGCTCACTCTCGCGTGACAAAGTGATTGCCCTGGCTCTTGGGAATAATCGTGAACTGAAAATCGCCGCGCTGGAAATCAACCGGGCCACTTCACGCGTCCAGTGGTCCGGCCGACTCGAGAATCCGGAATTGGAACTCAGTGCGCGCGATGACGGGGTCGGACTTGACGAGGGTGAGGGCAACTATGAGATCGCCTTTTCCCAGCGCTTTCCTCTGACCGCAAAACTCAAAAAGGAAACCGGGTTGCG
>JAGNMT010000372.1 GCA_017991025.1 Verrucomicrobiales bacterium | reverse complement strand
AGATCAATCTCAGCGTCGAACTCGGGGAAGCGGAGGCCGCCTTTTACGAAGCGCTCCGCAGCCGTGCCGTCGAGGAACTCACCGCCGGGACTAGCGCGAAAAAAGCGAAGGAAGATCCCGGCAAAAAAGCCTTCCAGATCCTCGCGGAACTCACCCGCCTGCGCCGCGCCTGCTGCCATCCCAGCCTCGTCGATCCGAAGGTGGGAAACACGATCAGCAGCGCCAAGCTCGCGGCTTTTTCCGAGACCGTGGAGGAAATCCTCGCGGGCCGGCACAAGGTTCTCGTCTTCAGTCAGTTCGTCGATCACCTCGCCATCATCCGTGCGGAGCTGGACCGCAACGGCATCACCTACCAGTATCTCGACGGGTCGACGCCGACAAAGAAACGCAAGGAAGCCGTCGATGCCTTTCAGCGCGGAGAGGGGGACGTTTTCCTGATTTCCCTGAAGGCGGGTGGCTTCGGGCTCAATCTCACTGCGGCCGATTACGTCATTCACATGGACCCGTGGTGGAATCCCGCGACGGAGGATCAGGCCTCGGACCGCGCCCACCGTATCGGCCAGACCCGGCCGGTCACGATCTACCGTCTCATCACCAAAGGGACCATCGAGGAAAAAATCGTCTCCCTTCACCACCAGAAACGCGAACTCGCCGAGTCGCTTCTTGCCGGATCAGAGGACGCCAATGTCAGGCTCTCGCCCGAGGACTTGCTGGATTTGATTCGGGAGTAAAGGCGTAGGGGAGTTTCAGGTTTCGGGTTCATTCATGTAGATTCGTGGTCGATATCATTTTCGCCCATCGGTAGTCCTCCGATGCTGAACTAGTGAAGAGGTTTGGTCCACGAATGGGTACGAAAAAATATTTGTTTGGGTGACCACAGGACCAGGATGGAAACGATTGGCAACCGATTACGGTGGTGTTAAACTCTCTCCGAATGAAACTGGAAGAACTCGCCGCAGAAGCCGCTTTGCTTAATGAGGAATCGCGGGCTTCCCTCGCCTCCCTGCTGCTCAGAAGTCTCACCCCTCCCGTAAGTGACATCCCGGATGAGGAGGTCTTTCAACGGATGCGGGAGGCGGACGAAGATCCCGGTGTGATGCTGACTCACGAGGAATTCCTTTCCGGCATCAAGCGTCGTGGATATTAGATTTCATCGGCGGGTCCAATCCGACTTAAATGAGGCCCTGGCCTATTACCGGGAGGTTTCTGCCACCCTCGGGGACGATTTCTACGACGAGTTTTCGGCGGGGATTGCCAAGGTGCGCGCGAACCCGAGGATTTGTCACTTCGACTCGTGCGGTCTGCGGCGCTGCCATCTCGAGCGGTTCCCGTTCCACTTCCTCTACGATTTCCGACTCGGTTACATAAGGGTCTGGGTGCTGCGTCACGATAAGCGTAAGCCTGGGTTTGGCACGACGCGGTTTGAATGAGGTGTCAGGCCTCGCCGGAGCCGAGGACGCAAGTCTCCGCCTTTCGCCAGAGGATTTGCTGAAAATGAATCGGGAGTAGTCGTTGATTCTCCCCACTGGAAACCTCGCAAAAAGAGGTGAAACTCCCCGATGCGGAAAATCCCCCTCCTTCTCTCCCTTGCGCTCCCCTTTGTCACGCTCCTGCATGCCGAAGACCTGCCTCTTGTCTTCAGCGACGACTTTTCCAAGGGAGCCGGTGCCTGGGAGCCGACTGACGCGAAGGCCTGGAAGATCACCGAAGTCAACGGCAACAAGGTTTACGAAATCCTCGGTGGATCGAAGTATGAGCCGCCCTATAGCAGCCCTCTCAACATCGCCCTCCTCAAGGATCACACCGTTGGCGACTTTGTCCTGACCGCGAAGGTGCAGTCAAAGCAGGAACCGCGCGGGCACCGCGACATGTGTGTCATCTTCGGCTACCAGGATCCGGCCAATTTCTATTACGTTCACCTCGGCGAGAAGACCGACCCGCACGCGAATCAGATCTTCCTCGTCAACGAAGCGCCGCGCATCGCCATTTCTGAAAAAGCCTCACCCGGGACCCCGTGGCAGGTCGGGAAATGGCACGACGTGAAGATCGTCCGCACCGTCGCGACCGGGCTTATCGAGATCTATTTCGACGACATGGAAACACCGTGCCACGTCGCTCATGACAAGACTTTCACCCGGGGTGGAATCGGTCTCGGTACCTTCGACGACATGGGGCTCTGGGATGACATCGGGTTGCGCGGGGTCAAGGTGGAGAAACCCGTCGCCGGTCATCCCGATCCGAAGCAGCTCACCTTCACGAAATGGACCCCCGACTTTCCCGTGCCCGATCCGGTCGCGATCAGCTTTGACCCGCAGGGTCGTGCCTACGTCACCCAGACGATACGCCGTAAGGCGAACGACCTCGACATCCGCGAAAACACCGACTGGATCCCGAACGACCTCAGTTTCACCTCACCGGCGGACAAGGAGAATTTCTATCGCGAACAGTTCACCCCGGAAAACAGCGCCGCGAATGCCAAGAGGGTCGAGGATCTCAACAAAGACGGCCTTCACGACCTCAAGGACCTCACTGTCCTGAGCGAACGCATCCATCTCATCTCCGACACCGACGGAGATGGTCTCGCTGATAAGACCGGCATTTTTGCGGAGCAGCTGAATCATCTCATCGGCGGCGTCGCCGGAGGCGTGCTTTATCACGAGGGTGAGGTCTTTGTTTGCCCTGTTCCCGAAGTCGTGAAATTCCGCGACACCGATGGCGATGACAAAGCCGACCAGCGCGAGGTCGTCGTTTCGGGTTTCGGTGTTCACCTTGCCTATGCGGGCCACGACATGCACGGGCTCAGCATCGGGCCGGATGGCCGCATTTACTGGTCGGTGGGAGACAAGGGGATTCGGGTGAAAACGGCGGACGGACTCGACTACCGTTTTCCCTATCAGGGCGGGCTGATGCGATGTGAACTGGATGGATCGAACTTCGAAGTCTACGGCCACGGGGAACGGAACATTCAGGAAGTCGCTTTTGATCAGTACGGCAACTTCTTCGGGGTCGACAACGATGCTGATTTCGAAGGCGAGAAGGAACGCTTTGTCCACATCGAACAATACAGCGATCTCGGCTGGCGATCCCAGTGGCAGTATCTCCGGGAGGACTATAACCCCTGGGATGATGATCTCATGCATGTCCCTTATCACGAAGGCCAGCCCCGCTGGTTCACGGCTCCGCTCGGCAATTACGAGAATGGCCCCGCCGGATTCAAACCGAATCCGGGAACCGGCCTCGGACCGGAATACAACGGCTATTTTTTCCTGACAAGTGCACCCAACGGTCAGCAGTGGGCTTTTCAGATTGCGCCGAAAGGCGACAGCTTCGCGATGGTGAATGAGCACCAGATCGGCGACGGCATTCCTCTCGTCGGACTCAACTTCGCGCCCGATGGCGCTCTCTACGGCGTCGACTGGGGAGGCGGATACCCGCTTAATCAAAACGGCGCGATCTGGCGCATCGACGTCCCGGCGGCAAAGGCCAATCGACTTCGCGCCGACACACAAAAATGGATCGCCGCGGATTATTCGGCGGAAAAAACCGGGACGCTCACCGGGCTCCTCGGTCATGCCGATCAGCGGGTGAGGCTTAAGGCGCAATTCGAACTCGCGAAGCGAGACGCTCTGGCCGAGTTCACCGCCGTCGCGGCGGAAGTCACCGCTCCGCAGCTTGCCAGGATTCACGCGATCTGGGGCATCGGACAGCTCATTCGTCGCGAGGCGGCAAAGGACGAGGCCCTCACCGCGCTCTTTAATGATCCCGATCCGGAAGTCCGTGCCCAGGCCATCAAAACGGTGACGGATCGCTACGGACGTCTTCTTGGTCTGGATCGCATCCCGGCTCCGACACAAGAGGGTCATGCGCTCACCTCAACACTGTTGCCCAAACTCAACGATCCTTCCCAACGGGTCCGGCTCCAGACCCTGCTCGGGCTGGGGCGTCTCCGCGACACGGCGGCGACCGGTGCGATCATCAAGCTGCTCGCCGGCAAGGAAAATCATCACGGTCTCACCTACCTGCGCCACGCCGGAGTCATCGCCCTCGCCGGATGCGCGCCGACGGAAACTCTCGCCGGCCTTGTCAGGAATCCCTCCGACTTCCTCCGCACCTGTGCCTCTCTCGCCTTAGGTAAACGGGGTGATGCCGCCGTCGCTGTCTTCCTCGATGACACGGATCCCGTCCTCGCCGCTGATGCGGCACGGGCGATTCACGACGAGTGGATGATCCCTGAAGTCATGCCGGAGCTGGCCTCAAGACTCGGCAAACATCTCACTCACGAGCCATTCACCCGCCGCGCCATCAATGCGAATTTCCGTCTCGGCACAGTCGAGGCCGCCGGGCGAGTCGTCGCCTTCATCGCTGAAGGAAAGGCGTCCGAACCGCTTCTTGAAGCCGGTCTAGAAGCCCTGACGAATTGGACGACTCCAGGCAAACTCGATCTTGTTGTCGGTCAATATCGCCCCCTCGAACCCCGCGACCCGGCGGTGCTCATCGCGGCATTGGAGAAACATCTCGATGCGCTCCTGACCTCAAATTTCTCCTCCGTCCGCACCACGACGATGGACCTCGCCCGACAGGCGGGTATCCCCATCGCGAATGAAACTCTCGCGATTGTTTTGCAGGACAAAGGAGCGGTCGCCTCGCTGCGCTCGGCTGCATTGCGGCTCCTCGCCGCGCAAAAAGCC
>JAGNMT010000371.1 GCA_017991025.1 Verrucomicrobiales bacterium | reverse complement strand
GTCGAGTCCCGTCACTGCCAGCGCAGACCCCTCTCGCCCGAGATCGGGCATCAGTCCCATCGCCACCACCAGTGCTCCGCAAGCGGCGCCAAGGGTGTTCGCCGCATACAGCCGCGAGAGGGGAACCCGGTTCTCTCTCGCGATCAGTCCCATGACCGGCAGCGAGGCTCCCATCAGGAAGGTCGCCGGCCCGATCGTCAAAGCTAACATCACCACCGACAACGGTGCCGCCAGGGAGGGGACCACCTCATAGGCCCGGGCGTCCACCATTTCAAGCGATCGCTGAGTCAGCCTCGGCAGCCAGGCCAAAAGCCCGATGCCCGCCTCCAGCATGGCATATATTCGCCAGGGAGAAACGCCCGCACCGTGCTCCCATCGTCTCCCGGCCCACAGGGCACCCGTCATCATTCCCACCATCGCGGTTCCCACCGTCAGTGCCGCCCCCCGGGCCGAGACGCCCAGGGCAAGGGAGAGATCAAGATGCCAGAGCACCTGCCAGGAAAGCGCTGCAAAGCCCGCCAGAAAAAGCAAAAAGAGTGATGCGGGTCTCGCAAACATCATTCAACTAAAAATCGCATCCGTTTCATCCCCGGTGAGTTCGCGCCATTGCCCTTCTTCAAGATCAGACGGGAGCTGAAGTCCGCCGATGGAGAGGCGTCTCAGCGCAACGACATGATTTCCCGCAGCGGCGAACATACGACGGACCTGGTGGTAGCGTCCCTCATGCAGGGTGATGAGCGCTTCCTTTTCCCCCAACACCTCGAGCGGTGCCGGCAGCAGCGGTTTTGTTTCACCATTCAAGACCAGGGCACCTGAGGCGAAAAGGGCCGCTTCGTGACCTTCGAGGGGGCGATCCAACGTGGCGTGATATACTTTCAGGCAGTGGGACTTGGGATGAATGATGCGGTGGAGCAACTTGCCATCATCCGTCATGAGAAGCAGCCCGGTGGTGTCTTTGTCAAGTCGTCCGACCGGGTTGAGCGTCGGGTTCCGGGTGGCGAAACGCGGCGGCAGCAGGTCAAACACCGTCGCGCCGGGGTCTTCAGAGCTGCAGGTGTAGCCATCCGGTTTGTTCAAAATGAGGGTCAACGGCGGAGGCGGATCGAGTGCCTCACCGCGAAACCGGATACACTGATGCGGCGGCACCTCATTTTCACCCAGGACACGCCCGGTGTCGTCGGTGACCGCGCCATAACGGATCAGACGCTGCACCTCTTTCCGGGAGCCATAGCCGAGATTGGCGAGTAACTTGACGAGCTTCATGCAAGAAGGAGTGAAAGAAGGTCAACGCTTTTTGGCAAGGAGTAGTTTGTACGTCTTGTCTTCTGCGAGCCTGCTCCAGACGAGGCCGGTGGAGTCAAGCACCGCTTCATAGGGAAGCTGACGGTTGGCCACGAGAAACAAACTCCCCCCGCGCCTGAGAGAGTCGGCGGCGGTTTTCAAAAACACCCTGCCGAGGTCCACGTGGGTGGCGTGACCGGTATGAAAAGGGGGATTCATCAGGATCGTGTCGTAATTACCCGGCAGGCCGGTGGTCACATCGTACCAGTGGAATCTTGCCCTTTCATCGGCGGCGAGGTTGATCCGGGCACAGGCAAGCGCACGGGAATCCACCTCGAACAAATCGATACGCTCGATTCTCGGGCTGCGTCGCAAGGCTTCAACGGAAAGAAATCCCCAGCCTGCTCCAAGATCGGCGACAGTGCCGCGGAGGTTGCCCGGTAGATGATCAATCAGAAGCTGCGAACCCGGATCGATGTGATCACTACTGAAAACCCCTGCCTGCGTTGTGAATTCGGACCCGGTCATTTTCCTGATGTTTCCCAACTCCCGCCATTTCCCGAATAGATCCTCGTCCCAGTTTCCATCTTCGAGCGCATAGAAAGCGCGGCATTTGTGTTTCTGAATGGAAGCAATGTTTCCCGTGGCCCTGGCGAGTTCCTTCTCGAAGCGCGCCGCACCCGTTGTGTTGGGTATCGCCGCAAAAAGACGCCCCCCTGCTTCGAGGTGCCCCCTCGCCATGCCGAACGAGGCAAGAATTTCATCGCGACTCTTACCGGGCAGCACGAGCACGGCAGGCCATCGCCCGTCGGGCAGGTCGTTCACACGGGTGAATCCGTTCTTGTCCCACTCATCCGCCCGGGGTTTGAGCGCCTGCCATCCGATAAGGTCGGGCCATTTTACCAATTCAGGATGCGGCTCAGCCCCTATAAACAGGGCTCTCCCGGGCACGGCAAATCTTTCATTTGCCGAAAAGGCCAGCATCAAAGTTTCAAGGGCGGGGTTCATTGGCACAGGTTGCACGGTGGAGGTTACAAGCTGACCGGGGACATGGGTAACAGTTTGTGGGCGGAATCTTTGAATGCAGTAATGATCCAACGCGAGGCAAAAAAGGGAACTTTTCCGCGCCGACGGAGTTTCATCCCCAGCCATGAAACGCCATTTGTTATTGCTGATCCTGGGAATGACCGCTCTCGCCCCTGCACAGGAGACCAAAGATTCGGTTATTCCACCGGGCCTCGCGGAGGCCGATTTCAGCGCATTAAAGGGGCAATCGCCCTTCCTCCGGTCAGTGAACCTGAGTGACTCGCTCATTCTCACCGGTATCGCCATGGTCGATAATGAGCAGGTCGCGACTCTCCTCAATAAGGAAACCAAAGAAACCTATGTGGTGTCGAGTAAACTCAACTCTCAAGGCTGGAAGATGGTTGACCTCAAGGCAGATGCTGACCTCGAAAAAGTCGCCGCCAAGGTCGCGATCGAGGGCGGCGAAGTCGTCACGGTTCGTTATGCTGAATGGCAGTTGAAACCCGGTGAGTCCAAGCCGGGTGCCGGTCCCTCGACCGAACCCGGGGGCAATGGCGAAAGGAGGGGGGACGGTCGACGAGGACCTCCGGGTGGCCCCATGGGCGGCCCCCCTCCCGAGTTCCGCGAAAAAATGTCCCAACTCTCCGAAGAACAACGCGAGAAGTTATTCAAGAAGATGGGCGAGCTTCGGGAGAAGAGCCCGGACATGTCCTGGGAGGAAAGGGGCAAGACGATGTCCGAAATGATGGACAAGATGCTCAAGAAGCAAAAATGAGCGTGCGGTGAGGCACGCCCATTTTCGGGGTCAAATCCTGTCAGAATCGGGAAATTATTTTTTCTTTCCGCTCTTCTTTTTCTCGGCCTTCTTCTTCTCCGTGCCGGCCCGGCCCGGGAAGGTGAGTTCGGCGATGCCTGATTTGTCGAGGCCACCGATGCCGAGAGCCACCATCCGTTCATATTGGGCAGTAGTGGCAGCATTGAGCGGGAGGCTGATCTTCTTTTCCTTGGCAAGTCCTCCGGCGATGCCCGAATCTTTCGCGGCGTGTTCGGCAGAGAACCAGCAGTCGTGCTCGCGGGCGATCATGTCGTCGGCGTCGGTCTCGAGGACGCGTGAGTTGGCTCCCGTCTGGGAGAAGACTTCACAGATCATCTTGAGATCGTGCCCGAGTGCCGAGGCGAGACCGAGACCTTCGGCAAGGCCGGCGGTGTTGATGTTCATCACCATGTTCACGAGCGCTTTGACCTCGGCGGCTTTGCCGATCTTCCCGATGTGGCGGAGATTGAGACTGATGTCTTCGAGAAGTTTTTTGTTCTTCTTAAAAACCTCATCATCAGCGCCGATCATGAGATAGAGCTTGCCGGTGCGGGCGTGACTGATGCTGCTCGCCATACAGGCTTCGATGCAGGATGCCTTTTTGCCGGCGGCTGCTTTGGAAACTTCTTTTTGGATACCCGGACTGAGTGTGGCGCAGTTAATAAAAGTCCGGCCTTCCGCACCCGTGAGAAGACTGTCTTTCTTGCCCAGAAAAATCGCTTTCATCGCCGCATCGTTGGTCACCACAGTGAAAATGATGTCAGCGTTAGCGGTCACGTCAGCGAGCCTGGTATAGGCCGTCGCGCCGATTTCTTTGCCTAGGGCCGTCGCAGCGTCGGAGTTCAAATCAAACACTGCAGTGACATTGTATTTGAGATCGTTGAGGTGACGGGCCATGTTGGCTCCCATACGTCCCACTCCCACGAATCCGATTCTGGCGGTTGAAGGCCGTTTAACTGCTACTGCTTTTTTAGCTGCTTTTTTCTTTGCGGGTTTTTTTGTCATGATGGTTTCCTGATGTATTTCGGGAGGAGTAAACGTGTACCTGCTTTTTATTGTCCGCCAAGTGAATTATGAGAATGTCATCAGGCCGTTATCGCGGGTTTCAGAGTTTTGTTGACGCCGGGCGCGGGGTTTTGACGGTCTTCAGGACCGAATGGAACTTCCGCATCCACTTCGGAATCTTCTTTTTGGTGATCGTGGCAGGGCTCATATTCGGGATCAGCCAGGGTGAATGGCTAGCCATCGTCGTCAGCGCCGGTCTGGTTCTTATGGCTGAGGTCCTCAACACCGCCCTCGAATATCTCGCCGATGCGGTTCATCCCGAATCGGATCAGGGAATCGGCATGGCTAAAGACGCGGCGGCGGGCGGCGTCCTCATCGCGGCGGTTGCGGCGACGCTTGTCGGGGCTATCGTCTTTCTACCTAAGGTATGGATGTGGGTGACAAACTTGTGAGTGTGGCAAACGAACCGGGCTGGCTTCAGGGCCTGCTCGAAGCGGTCGGTGAGGATCGAATTTCCACGGTGGCTGCGGTCCGGGAGGAGTTCGGGACCGACCGGTGGCAC
>JAGNMT010000370.1 GCA_017991025.1 Verrucomicrobiales bacterium | reverse complement strand
AGTAGACGATCAACTCCGCCAGATCGAACGAGATCCGGGCCGGGGTCTTACTTCCCTCGACCGTTACCCTGACATATCTCCCATAAGCATCCTTGACCGGCACGATCAGCGGATTGGCACCAATCATGCTGATTTGAGAAGGGTTGAAATTGCCTACGAGCTGAGCCAGTCGCATATCGGGGGATTCCGACACCTGGATTTTCATCGGGTAGGGAAATCGCACCGTTGGGTCCGGCACCGTCGCTGGAGGATCGGCAAGGATCAGCTCGATCTGGTCAATCGCCATCGGCTCCCCGAGATCAACCTGCACCCAGCTCTCCGTTACAGGCTCCTCGGAGCGGGCCCGGAAGCCCAGACTTGGACTCTCGGTCTCTCCGTGAGGAATCCCCAGGGTGGTGATACCGTCGCACAGAAACTTCATCGACCATTGATCAGACCGTTCTTCGGTGTCCAGCGCCGTCACCTGCCGCCCCACGGCTAGATTTCGCCCACCTTTGAGCACCATTACCTCACTAAGGGCAAATACTTCCAGCCCGTTCGTGGGCGAGCGCCAGAGTGCGGCGGCAGTCACCCGAATATAACGGCCTGAATATCCAGCCAGATCGCGATAATAGGGCCACCGCTTCGATCCCACCGTATCGTCGGACCGGCCCTCCACGATCGTCTCATAGTTACGAAACTCCGGCTCGTTCGAAATATCGATGCGGAAACTCTTCGGGAAACCGTAACCGTAGACAGTTTCATCATCTACTTCCGCCGTCACCGGGAAGAGGGCTATTCCGTCCGGAGCCACGACCTCACCCATATCAATCTGAACCCATTTCGGGCGCTGTTTTGCCCCGCCCGAATGATACCCGAACCCGGTGACCCGCTGCATTTCGCGGGTGACTCGAGGAAGCTCGTCCAGTTGCGTGATGATATCGGTCTGCGCCTCTTCGATATCACGCAGGTCACGATTAAAAAGGCGGGCAATACGGTCGGCACTGGTCGAACGGGGATTTATGACCGGCTCTACCAGATCGGGAGGGAGATTTTCCCGCAAATCCTGAACGCCGCTCATCTGTAAACCCGTGTCGGGAAACGGAGAGAGCTGAGCATTCACGCTGGAATAGCCGCATATCATGACACCTGCAATCAAGAGGCGCGCGATAGCAAAAAACTGGCTGAACGGCTGGCGTTTCAAGAGAATCAGGTGGATCTGGTCCGACTCTATCACAGGATCGCGGCGTTCACCAGTTCCTTACTGACGCCCCAAAAAAAAGGCACCCCCCCGTTAGAGGAGATGCCGTTCCGATAAAGACTGAAAAAACGATTATTGAGGCATGGGCGGCATTTGAGAAATGGCCCCACCCATCGTGATTGCGAATCCAATGAGGTAGACAATGATCGCAATGACGAACTTGATCCCCAGGCTCTTCTGCCCGTTCATGAAACACCAAATGGGGGCGAGAATCGCAAAGAAGATCGAAAGAACTCCCCAGAGTGTCTGTCCGGACTTGAACTGCTTGATTAGCGTCATGATCCAGAACACAAACATCGCGATACCGCCTACAGCCAACAAAATAGATCCAATAGCAGTCATAATTATTAATTTAAATAGTTGATTACAAAACAAGCGTTAAAACCAAAAAAACCTTACCCGCAAACAGGCGGAAAAGTCATTAAGAAATTCATAGTATTCAGTTATGTCGCAAGACGTCAATGAGAAAGTTTTGGTGATTAATGGCAGGAAGGATAACTCCTGGCATGGGCATCGGCTATCCAGGCTCACCCATCACTAAAGAAGCTTTCGCTGCTGCCACATCCTTCACAATCTGCCTTTTCAGCAATTCCAAACCATCGAATTTCTGCTCGGCACGGAGAAATTCGACAAACTCGACCTCCAGATCCTCTCCATAGATTTCCGAATCGAGTCCGAAAAGATGTACCTCGAGGAGACGTTTTACTTCACCCCCTTCAACGGTGGGCCGATACCCCAGATTGGCCACTCCATTCCAGGAATCACCCGACCCGGTCACCCGGACGGCATAGACGCCAGTAGGGGGAAGCTGCTCGCTATGAACCGTCAGGTTCGCCGTCGGAAATCCTATCGTACGTCCAAGTTGGCGGCCTCTAATAACGGTTCCGAAAACCGTGTAGACTCGTCCAAGGAGTGCGGCCGCGACTTCGAAATCCCCCGCCCCGATCGCTTCGCGGATCCGCGTGCTGCTCACCCGCATCCCCCTGACCTCAACCGTATCCACGCCGGTAACCTCAAACGAAAAACGCTCCCCCAGGGATTCCAACAGAGCCACATTGCCGGAACGTCTCCTGCCGAACTGCCATGAACGGCCCACACAAATGCGGGCGATGCCCCCCGCAGGAGCGGCGTCGATCAGGGATTCAACAAACTGCTCGCCCGTCTGCTCGGCAAATTCCCGCGTAAACGGCACCACGAGCACCTGCCGCACGCCCATCTGACGCTCCAGAATGAGTCGCTTATGCCCGGAAGCGGTGAGCATTCGCGGGGCATTGCCCGGCGAAAGGACTTCGATGGGATGGGGATCAAAGGTCACGACCACGACCGTCCCACCCGACTCCGCAGCGGAGCGCTGCGCCGCCTCAATCACTGCCTGATGCCCGAGATGCAGACCGTCGAAAACCCCGATCGCGAGATGCAGCGGCCCCTTCAAGCGCTTCAGATCCGCGATCTCGACGAGCATGTCCATGCGCTGAGAATTCGAAGATCAGGCCCCCCGCAGGCGCGAAACTTCGGGCAGGGTCAACATCTTCGCCATGATCTCGCTCCGGTCACCATGCTTCAACTCGTCAAAGGTCACCGAACGTTCAAGGTCGAATTTTCCCGAGCGGGTGCGCCGCAACGACTTCAAGTGAGCCCCGCAGCCGAGTAGATTGCCGATGTCATACGCGTAGGTTCTCACGTAAAACCCCTTGCTGCATTTCACCGTAAAATCCACACAGGGCAACGCGATGCCGTCGATGCGATAGCTGTAGACGTGAACAAAGCGGGGTTCGCGGACGACTTCCTTGCCCTGCCTCGCCAGCTTATAGAGCGGAACCCCGTCCTTCTTGATCGCCGAAACCATCGGGGGAATCTGGTAGAAGTCCCCTTTGAATTTTTCGAAAGCAGCGGTGATCTCCTCGGCGGAAAAATCGCGCACTTCGGATTCAGACTCCACGGTGCCTTCAGCATCCTGCGTGTTTGTCGTTTTTCCCAACTCGAGCGATCCCGTGTATTCCTTGTCCTCGGACATTAGGAGATCCTGAATCTTAGTCGCCTTCCCGATGACGAGGATCAGCAACCCTGTCGCCATCGGATCGAGCGTTCCACAATGGCCGATTTTTTTTGTATTTAGCGTGCGCCGCGCCACCGCAACAACGTCGTGCGAGGTCATGTCGGGCCCTTTGTCGACCAGCAAAACTCCGTTAATGGGATCCTGACTCATATTCTTAGCATCTTCGCCTGTCTGACGGCGGGAACGCGGAAAGTATCGCCGCCGCCCGGAATTGAAACCCTTTATTTCACATTCGACATTTCACCCGGGATACCACCACCCCTTTCTGAACCAACCCCTTCCTCTCGAAGCTGGGGATCGAAGCATCTTCCTGATGCAGGCCTTCCGGGCAAAGATCGCCCGATCGAACCGGATTTTCTCTCTATCGGACTCCGAGAAGTTCAGGAAACCGGTAAAATCTCCAAAATAAAATATTATAAAATTTTTGACTTTTTATAAATTATGGTTTTTATTTTAAAATATCTGTAAATCTAATTTATCATTATCAATCTGAAACCAATGAAAAAAGTAACACTGCTTCTTACCCTATTCGCCCTCGTTTCCGCTGGCTCCGGCCTTGCGGGTGAGTGGAGCCCCCCTTCCAAAGGGCCGGTTCCCCTTCCTCCTCCAAGCTTTGACGAGAATTGCCTATCCTATGATTTTATCGATCTCGATTACATCAACCGCGATTTCGGCAGCCAGTACTTCTCAAAGGGACAGGGATACGGAGCGGGTTTCTCAAAATCAATCTCCAGCAGTCTCTACATCAACGGGTCCTACTCATTCGGAGAATTCGAAGACGTCTGGTGCGGGTGCTTCGATGTGGCCGAAACTCACAAATATCGTCTGGGAGCAGGGGTTCGCAAATCGATTGCCGATTGCGTTGACCTGACCTTTGAAGGCGGCGCCGAGTACCTTGATACTGATTACGCAACCAAGCTCGATCGCGGTTCTGACTCATGGGGCTACTATGTCGGGCCCGGCATCCGCGCTCGTGCAGGACGTTTCGAGATGTTCGCCAACTCCAACTTCTACCACCGTGAAGGGGACTACAGCCAAAACCACATCGACCAGCAATTCCGGAGCACTGGCTATAGCAATGATCCCTACGGATGGCGCATCTCGACCGGATTCATCTATCACGTATCAGAGAGATTCGGTGTCAAAGTGGCCGGAGAATTTGAAAAATACGACAGCGCCCTGCTCCTCGGCGGACGCTTTATGTTTTAAAAACAACCGTTAACCAGTCCCCTATTCAGGGGGATACTTTCGGGGGAGGATGAAAATCCTCCCCCTTTTTTTGTCACTCTGCCGCCGCCTTCCCCGAGAGATCGTAGCATATCAGACGCGACCCCATCTCGTTCTGATTGATGTAGAGTCTGCCGTTGCTGATCACGGGGGGTGCCCATGTCTCGGGTGCAA
>JAGNMT010000369.1:3191-4698 GCA_017991025.1 Verrucomicrobiales bacterium | reverse complement strand
GGTTCACATTGATGCGGGCCCTGGCATCGGGCGCGGCGATGCCGACGACGACACAAGTGCCTCCCTTTCGGGTCATATCGTAGGCCTGCTCGATAGGCTCGGGAAGACCGATCGCTTCAAAGGCATTGTCGACACCGAGTCCGCCGGTGAGATCCTTCACGGCGGCGACAGGCTCCTGCTCGGCTGAATTGATAAAATGGGTCGCGCCCATTGTCTTCGCATATTCCAGCTTTGCCGGGATACGATCAATCGCGATAATCCTTGTCGCCCCGGCGAGCCGGGCGGATTGCACGATATTCAGCCCGATGCCCCCGCACCCGACGACCGCGACACTGCTCCCGGCAGGGACCTGTGTCGCATTCATGACGGCGCCGAATCCGGTGATGACGCCGCAGCCGATGAGTGCGGCGTGTTCGAAGGAGACCGACTCCGGAATTTTTACGACTGCTCCCTCGGGCATTGTCGAGAGCTGTGAAAAAGTCGAAACCCCGGCGTAGTGAAGAATAGACTCGCCCGCCGCGTTGCGGAATCGGGTTTGACCATCGGGCATCAATCCGGTAAATCGCATTGCCGTCCCGACGTCACAGAGTGCGGGCCGCCCGCCGAGGCAGTAAAAGCATTGCCCGCAGGACATCCGCCAAATCGGGATGACGTGGTCGCCCGGCCTCACCGACTTTACCCGGCTCCCGACCTCCTCGACGATTCCGGCACCCTCGTGCCCGAGAATGATGGGCATCTTCATGGGCAGGTCACCCTTCATGACATGAAGATCGCTGTGACAGACCCCGGCGGCCTGCATCCGGACCTGAACTTCCTCAGGTCCGGGAGGAAGAACTTCCACCATTTCAAGTCTAAGAGGCTCATTAGCTTGATAGAGAACAGCGGCGAGGGCTTGCATGGATTTGAAATTGAGATGATGATGGGCGATTAAATGCCACTCCGGCAAGCGGAAAGCAATTTTTCCGTTGCGATCCCAGGCCTTCCCCTTTTCCTTGCGTCTTCCATGAACGCACCAACCAAGGGCAAGGCCGAAAACCCTCTCAACTACGGAATCCTCGGCGAAGATCAGACCTCTTCGCTGGAAAAGCTCGAAAAGTACACGGGCGAGGTCGCCTGGAAATACCTGAAACCCCATTTCGAATCCGGCGCGCTCATCTATGTCGATCCTTCACTCATCCTTACTGAAGTTGGTCATGCCTTCGCGAAGGATGATTCTGAGCAAGTCAGTTCCTGGCGCAAATCGGGCGACCTGGTGACACCTACCGGTCCACACGCCGTTTACTGGGAGGAAATCGAGGCTCGATTTCGTGCGCTCGTTGTTTCCCCTTTTGTCCTGATCCAGCCGCTTAAGGCGAGTTAAAACGTACCATTCAGCGTCGCCCTCAACTCCTCAACTCCTGAAAACCTCGTCCTTCACTTCTCAACCGGCTGGCCATCAGCAACCCAGCCTTTGAACCCGTTACTGAGGTGATAAAGACGGTTGAACTTCAACTTCTCGAAAACAGGA
>JAGNMT010000369.1:0-3091 GCA_017991025.1 Verrucomicrobiales bacterium | reverse complement strand
CCTCAACTCCTCAACTCCTGAAAACCTCGTCCTTCACTTCTCAACCGGCTGGCCATCAGCAACCCAGCCTTTGAACCCGTTACTGAGGTGATAAAGACGGTTGAACTTCAACTTCTCGAAAACAGGAAGCGACTGGCCGCTCCGGTTGCCTCCGGCACAATGCACGAGGTAGGGTTTCTCCGGATCGAGTGCTGACACTTTCGCTTCAAAATCGCCGGCGGTGAAGTCGATATTGACGGCCCCTTTGATATGCCCCTCGGCAAATTCTTCCGGAGTTCGTATATCAAGAATGGTGATGGCAGGATCGCTCGAAAGAACCTCGGCAGCACCTGCCCCATCAAGATTGATTGGCCCCTTTGACTGCTCCACCACTTCGGTCTTCCCGGCCACTTCAACCGGGGAGCTGCACGAGGTGAAGGAAACCATCACAAACGGAAACAGGAGGAGAGCAAACTTTCTCATGTCCCTAGAATACCCGAATTTTCGGAAAGCGCCAGAGCGCAACTTTGATCAGTTGAGCCACCAGATCGGGACATTCTCCGAAGACCGGTCAAAAGAGGGCTTTAATTTTGTACCCCCCCGACAACTGGGACGATTCTTCCGAAAAGGCAGACTGGCGTAACCTCCACGATCCAACGCAACCTTTCTTCCATACGGAGAGTCACGCCCAATCTCACGAAGGCAGCCTGCACTTTGACCATGTCACTTTTGAAAACGAAAAGACGATTCACGATCCTGCTGCGGTGAATCTCCCCCCCCCCGTACTTTCCGGACACGCCTCTTTTCCGCTACACTTTCGCCCGATACCTCGACCGTATGCAGATCATCGACGGTATCGTGGGTGAGACGGTGGCAAAATTGAACGAAGACCATCTGCTTGAGGAAACGTTCATTTTCTATTTCGGCGATCATGGAGGCGTCCTTCCCCGCAGCAAGGGCTACCCTCTACGGATCGGGTTTGCATATCCCTCTTGTCATTCGTGTTCCTGACAATGGAAACATCTTGTCGATATCGCTTCGATGAAAAATACGATCCATGCCGCTCGCTTCGCATCTCGGGAACTGGAAATACATCCGCAGCTACCGGGCTGCCGGAGTTTGTTCCGCCTTTGGCACCGAAGCATCGGAGCAATCTCAATTAACCGGATTGAAAAGAGGGAACACCCCGTCACTCGAAAGTCATCTCGCGGGGAATGAAGCTGATCTGGATCGCTGACTGTTCGAGACAGCGTTTCGATGCCTCCGATTCCCCGAGGTCCTCACAGATTTTTCCGTAAAGACGGAAAATAGAAGAGAGACGTTCCCGATACTGGGACAGGAGTGGTTCCTCCACTCTGGAATTACCGGCAAGGAGGCTTCCGGCACTCTCAGCAGACTCAACCCCCTTGAGAGCGACTTTGATAGCGGCAGACGGTTCATCGTCGAGAAATTTCAAATGCTCGACTCTTGCCTCGGCAAGCAAAATCATACCTTCAACGTGACCCGGCGTCGCTTCAAGTGCTACTCTGAGTGCTTCGATTCCGCGAATCGACATGCGATAGCCGGACGACCACTGCCCGTCTTCGCGCTCCAGTTCGCCAAGATGACCAAGGCTACGGCAAAGAAGAATCGCCACCTCCACATCTCCCGGGCTCGCGGTATTGAGCGCGGTAAGAAGCCGCAGCGATTCATTGTAGAGCTGGTCGAGATCTTCCGGCGTTGCTTTTTTCGCTACAAAAAGTTCCCCCAGTTCGATGTAGCTCGACGCCATTTGAATCGATTGAAGAGGGGTGAACCCATTCACTCCGCGGAGCAACTCGACTGTCTCCATCGCCGCAACATGAGCATTAATGGCGTCATCGGCACGGCCCGCCATCCTCAGCGATTTCGCCGCCTGAAACTGAAGCTTTCCGAGGAGTTCCGTTAGTCGCGGGGCGTTACCCTCTATTTCCCGAAGCGAGCCCGCCAGTTCCGCTGACTTTGAATAAGAGTCAATCGCCTTGTCATATCGACGATGGGCATCGTAGGCCCTTCCCAGTTTGAAACTCGTGCCTGCCTGCCTCATCACGACACTCTCATCGTTTGGTTTCAACTTGATGACATGGTCGAAATGCTGAACCGCTTTCTCGAGTATGTCCAGAGCGTCCTGACTCAGAGGATTCTCCATAAGAGCACTGATGCTCTCATAGCTATCGGCGAGGCGCATCTGGATATCAAAAGCGACATCCGGACTATTGAGATACCGTGCCGCAGAGGCATTAAAAACATCAAGTGCTCCCCTGAAATGGTTCATCGAGAGATCCTCTAAACCCATTTTCCGTTCGATATGGGCAAGGCTGTGAAGGGCTCGACCCCGCTCAAGATCGGTTTCTTCACTGTCTCCAACATCAGCGAGAGTCTTTAAATAGTATTCGCGGGACTTCTCGAGTTCCTCCTTTTTGATGGAAGCGACGCCACTGCCTCCGGCATTATCGCCCTGAGCCATCTGTTGGAAGAACGTGTCGGCGGCTTCGCGCGACTGCTTCAAGTCAGTGACAGTATCGGCCCAACGTTCGTCAAGATGATGGATCTGCGCGCGCTGCGTCACCACCACCTGATCGAGCTCGGTCACCTTATTCTGGAAGAAATAGGTCTTTCGCAGGTAGTCGACGAGATAATAGGTGGCACCGAGAAAAGAAAACCCCAGGCAGGCCGCGACGGCCCGGGCACCGAAGAGTTTCGCCCTCTGCTTGCGGCGTTCTTTCAGAACTCTATCTTCGGCATCTTCCAGAGCGAACCGGTGTTCGAGATCGCGAAACTCATTTCTCACTTCGCGGAGATCTACCGGACGATCATCAGGATTCAACGCCATGCATCGCTCAATCACCTCCCGGTACAATTTGAATTCACGGCTCAGAAGAAATGAGCCCCCCCAGACGACTGAGTGCTCCTCCTGCAACTCATCAACATAACCCTGCAAATCAACGGGCACGGGGCGTCCCCCGCTCTTCGCGATGGCCCGGTTGCGTTCCTTCATGTAAAAGAGCCCCCGGGGGAGCCGCTCATTGATGAGTTGAAACGCAATGAGCCCGAAACTATAAACATCCCACTTTTGAATTCGCCCGTCTCCCCA
>JAGNMT010000368.1 GCA_017991025.1 Verrucomicrobiales bacterium | reverse complement strand
CCGTATCGTCTTCATGCACCAGGGAAAGATCCTTTTTGTGGGAACCTCAGAGGAGATCCTTGGTCATTTTAAGGAGAAGTCGCTTGAGGATCTGTTTATCCGGGTGGCCCGTGGCGGGGGCATTGAGGCGGGACCGGTATCCTCTGATTCCAACAGCCTTCCGGTATGACTCCTTCCACGATACAGGCGCTCGTCTTGCGCAATTTGTTCCTCTACACGCGGACACCGGTTCGGGTTGTCGAGCTGCTTTTCTGGCCGCTCGTTGATTTGCTGGTCTGGGGATACCTGACCGTGTTTTTGCAAAAGCACACCGGGGGCAGCTTCCCCTATCAAATCACTTTTCTCATTGGCTCGGTCATACTTTGGGACATCATTTTCCGTGCGCAGCAGGGGGTGGCGCTCTATTTTCTCGAGGATGTCTGGTCGCGGAATCTGCTTAATGTATTTTCGGCTCCGGTGACGAATGTGGATTACCTGCTCTCGACTTATGCCATCGGCCTGATTCGCGCGGCGATCACTTCCCTGATGCTCTCGATGCTGGCCATCGTGCTCTATTCGTTCAATGTCTTCGAACTGACCTGGTCACTCATTCCTTTCGTGTTTAATCTGCTCCTGTTTGGCTGGGCGCTCGGTATGATCTCGACGGCCCTCATCGTGCGATGGGGGCCCGCAGCCGAGACGCTGGCCTGGGCGGTGCCGTTTTTTATTCAACCATTTGCAGCGGTCTATTATCCGGTCGCATCACTGCCTCCGGCGATTCAGTGGATCGCGCATTGTATTCCCTGTTCCTACATTTTTGAAGGAATGCGCGACGGGCTCAACAGCGGCGGGGTGTCGTGGTATAATCTCGGTATGGCCACGGGGTTGAATGCCGTGTATATGACTCTCGCCGGACTGCTGTTTGTGCACGTCATGAAGACGGCGAGGGAGAAGGGATTGCTGACGAAGTTTGTATCGCAGTAAGTGGGCAGAGGGCGATTTGAGGAGATGCTCTGATTTAGGAGATCGGGCCCCTCCGCGGTCAAAGGAATCGTGATTCGGAGTCAATTTTCACACGAAGCCACGAAGCCACAAAGGAAGAACTTCAGACCCATGCGTTGCCGGGGCCTTGGTGGCTTCGTGTGAGAACCCATTCCTATCCACTGCCACTCTTAATCCAGCATCTTCGGCAGCCCGTCGAAAAACTCGACCACGCCGGTCTCGAGTGAATACTCAGCCCCGACAACGAGAAGATTGTCCTCCAGAATGAGGCGTTCGAGTACCTCCGAGCCGTGTCGGAGGTGGTCGACCGAGGCGCGAATGTTGGACCGAACGGCAAAACGGATCAGGGCGGGACGATCCTGGGCGAGACCCGTCTCGAGCAGCGTCTCGACCGAGGGGCGGATGCGGTCGACGATGGAGCTGAGATTGCGGGAGCGATTTGCCTGCGGGCGCTGCAACTGGTCGATTGTCGCCTCGATTGCCCCGCAGGAGGAATGGCCGAGGACGACGACAAGGCGCGCCCCGGTCACCTCGGCCGCATACTCAACGCTTCCGATCTGGGAAGGGGCCACGATGTTCCCCGCGACGCGGATGACAAAAAGGTCGCCCAGTCCCTGATCGAAGACAATCTCCGCAGGAACCCGGGAGTCAGAACACCCCAGGATGATAGCGTGAGGCTGCTGGCCGGCTACGAGTTCGCTGCGGCGAAAGGAATTCCGGAGCGCGCTGTGGCTCGGAAGATCCTCCGCAAAGCGGTGGTTGCCTTCTTTGAGGCGTGCGAGGGCTTCCTGGCTGGGTATCATGTCCTCTGCCCATAGCCCTGAGTGAGGGAGAGATCAAGGGAGGAGTCGAACCGAAGGGAAATCTGTGGTAGCCGTGACCGGCCCGGTTGCGGGAAACGCATCCGGACCGGCCCCGAGCAGACCGGCAATTCTGGCAAACCGCGAACAGATGGAAAGGTCTTTCCTTCTCAAATCCCTTTCACTTCCCAGCCTTCGCGATACGGGCTGTGGATCATCGCGTTGGCGGCTTCGGAGTTCGTGAATTTGCTGGCGGCCTCGTCCCACTTGAGGGTCTCGCCTTTCAGACGCATCGCGACAGTGCCCAGAAGGACGGCTTCGGTCATGGGGCCGGAATAGTCGAAGTTCGTGAGTGGTTTGCCACTGATCTCCCCACGGATCGCCGCCGCGAAATTCTTGTGGTGGTGACCCGCTTCGACCGCTTCGATCACTTCGTCGGAGCGCTTCCCGTCACGGTAAACAAAGGGCATGCCGCCATGGGGGATCACGAGGACGCCGGTCGTGCCGATCACGATCGTTCCCGTCGAGGGAGCCTTCTCGATGACTTTGCCTTCCGCGTTCTTCTCCTCGGGGCCGAGCAGGGCAAAGACCTCAGCCGGCGGACGCTGCGCACCGTCGTACCAAGTGAAGTCGAAGTCGCCGTCAGTGAGTGTATTGCCCTTCATGCGATGGTGGATCAGGCCGTCGAGCGGCCAACTGTCGCCATCGACGGGGGCGGGACCGTGCGAGGTCACTTCGAGGGTCGTCGGTTTGCCGAGGCCCATGAACCAGGTGTGATAAATGTGGCACCCCATGTCGCCGAGCGTGCCGGTGCCGTAGCCGATGCGCTTGCGCCAGTTGCTCGGGTGAAATTCCCGCGGGACAAATTTCCGCATTTTGCCGACGCCGATCCACTTGTCCCAATCGAGCGTAGCAGGCGGTGCCTCGCTGCTTTCGGGCAGCGGAGTCATAGCCCCCCACGATTTCGGGCACGAGCTGTGAACCGCCTTGACCTTGCCGACGACGCCGGCCTGCAGGAGCTTCACTGCGGTCTGATTGCCCGAACTGGAAGCGACCTGGATGCCCATCTGGGTCATCAGGCCCTTTTCCGAGGCGAATTCGCGGAGGCGACGCGACTCGTACAGGGTGCGGGTGAGCGGCTTTTCGCAATAGACATGCTTGCCGAGTTGCATCGCTGCCATCGCGATGGGTGCGTGCATGTGATCGGGCGTGCCGATCACGACCGCATCGATCTCCTTGTGCATTTTGTCGAGGAGCTCGCGCCAGTCCTGGAAAACCTTTGTGCCGGGATGGGCTTCGTTGAGCTGCGCCGTGCGGCCGAGATCGACCTCGGCGACGGCGACGAGGGTCGTGTTGGGGGCTTGCAGCATCTCGGTGAGATCTCCCCAGGCGCGGCCACCGGCACCGAAGTTGGCAAAGCGGAGATTACCGCTGGGTGCTCCCGAGGCGGTTGTTTTCCACCCGATCCAGGGAGCGGTGAGGGAGGCTGCAGCGGTGGTTTTGAGGAATTGGCGACGTGAGTTCATAGGAGAGTTTCAGGTTTAAGGTTTCAAGTTCAAAGTTGAAAGTGGGTTTGTTAGTCGGTGAGATTGTCGGAGAGGGTGATTTTGCTTTCAGGGGAGAGGTCGAAAGCCGTTTTGGACTCCGGGGTGCGGCGGTTCAGGTCGGTGAGGACGTTGCTGTTGATGAGGACTTTGTCGCAGGTACCGGTGGCGCGGACGGCGGGACCGTCGAGGCCGGAGAACTGATTGCCGGTGATGGCGATGTTTTTGGTGTTCTCGAGAACGATGCCATGACCAATGTCGAGCTGGACGGGATCCTCGTGTTCGAGGAGACGTTTCTCCTTACCTTCGCCGATGTGGCTGTTGCTGAAGTTGTTCGCCGAGATCGTGAGGCGACCGCTTTTCCCCGAGACTTTCACTCCGAAGTGATGCACCAGGGTGAAGGTATTTGCCGAGACCGTGCAGCCATGGGCGTCGCGGAGGTCGATCCCGCCCCCCATGTCGTGGGCGATGACGTTCGCGGAAAGGGTGATGCCGTAACAGTCGCGGTCAAGGATGATCGCGGTGCCGTTGCATTCCTCGATCATGTTGCCTGAGACGACGGAACCGTAGGTGTTTTCGATGATGACACCGTTGCCGAGGTGGTCGTCGATGTTGTTGCCGTTCATGCAGAGGTTGAAGGCATCAACGCAAGTGAGGGCGTCCTGGTTTTCCTCGAAGTGGTTCGCGTTCACGACGATATCGTGGCATCCATTGAGGAAGAGTCCTGCTTTCTTATTATAGGTCAGGATCGAGTCGGAGATGCGCGGGTCTTCGTAGCAATTGATCAGGGAGATACCGTGTCCGCCATGATGATCGACGGAGACGCCCTGAATAAATAGTTCATTAATTCCCTCGGCGAGGATGCCGTCGCCGCTTTTATCGCTGCCGGAGATTCGAAAGTTGCCGAGTTGTATGCGCCAGAGCCGCGCCTTTGGATCGGTCTCGAGGGTTTTCGGGCGGATGATGAGCGCCGGTTGTCCATCTTCATTGAGATTCTTTAGGTGCGTCGAGGCGCCCGCTCCCTCGAGGCGCGTTTCCGCAGTGGAAAGCAGAAGTGGTTCACGGATTTCGACGGTGCCGGGGGGAAGATGAACAATGCCGCCTGACTCCGGAAGCGCGTCGAGAGCGGCCTGGAGCGAGGGGAAGTCGGAGGAGTTAAGGGTAACGGCGGGCGGAAGCGATGGCGCGTTCTGGGCGTGGATTGTCGTAATGAAGGGAAGGAGGAGGAGCCAGGAGGGTGTGATTGGGGGCATGACTCTCACTTCATGCCCGATTGGGTAGGGTTTTGTCAATGGTCGCGGGAGGCGCAATGGCGGAGGGCAGAGTCAGCTCAACACCTCCTGAACCACCTTCCCGTGCACATCCGTGAGCCGGAA
>JAGNMT010000367.1 GCA_017991025.1 Verrucomicrobiales bacterium | reverse complement strand
GGTCTGGACCAGTCGCCTCGACATCGGATTAAACGCCAAGCGGGAAAAACTCTTTCTCACCCCGGAAGAATCCTACCCGATCCTCGAAGTGGTGCAGGCCACCACCCCAACCAAAGAGAATGACAACCGGCGCTACCGCGGGATCACCTCCGCCGTCCTCGACCCTTTTCTCAATGCAGTGCACGTCTCGCTCCTCCGCCGGAACCGTCGTCGCCTCATGAGCGGTCAAAAGGTCTACGGGGCGAGCGTCGCCTCAAGCGTCCCGAAATCGGGAGAGTCACGCGCCCGGCGGAATCTCGCTGAACGGCTTCTACGCGACGGCCCGCAAGCACTCGACACGGCCGAGACGCTCTCGATCCTCTCTGACATCGATAACATGCTCTGGCTCCACCGGCAGGCCTGGCTGAGACCGAACAAAGACCTCGATCCCTGGTGGCAGAAGGCGATACGAGAGACGTCGGCGGCGGTTTAGGGAAAAACCAAGAATCGAACAGCCCACCCGGTCAAACCCTCGTCACATTTCTGCATCGGAACATAGATCCAGTTGAACATTCGTTTGATGTCCGCTCGAAATTCGTACCCTGGATCGCGATAGTTCATTTTGATCTCTACGTCGGACCAGTCCGACTTACCCCAGTCGTTAACGAAATCACCCCAGTGGCGAATATTCGAACTAATCCTCGTCTGAGGATATTGTCCGATCCACGGATCCAAATAGGCGTATGACGGTGAAGAGCACCTGACCTTCATGATTCCGTAGGGCAGAAGATAAATAATTCCTGCCGTGAGCGATATCACAATTGCCTGCCATTTCTTCATCGCCAAATTTTTGACGTCGAGGCGACTCACTGCTGCAAGCCATTGAGCCCGCCGTCATGTTGTGCATTGGGATTCCGGTATTGGCGTCTATAATCGAGCATGTCGCCCTCCACTGCCGCTCGGCTGGCCTCAGGTACGTCAACGGTTAATTCTCCACTGCCATCGGTGCGAGTTAGCCGCCCGATTCCTATAATATCGTGGGAGCCTTTCGTTGCCTGTTCTGTGAGCGCATCCGCCTCCACCAGACTTTCAAACTCAATTGTAAACCTCGCGGCCCCTCTTCTCAACAGGACGACATCGTAGGATAATTGGCTGCGCAAATCCTCGAATCCGAATCTTCCGGCGATTCCACCCAAGCTCTCAAGGTATTTTGCCCGAGATTCGGGAGAGAATTTGCCCGAAATGACAAGAGAACCGAAAATGATCACCAAGATCACTCCAAAGATGAGGATCGTCTTTCCCGGTTTCATTGCACAACGTCGAGGCATGGCGAGCCCGGCCCGGGAGCGCAACGTCGATGGGAGATTAACGATTCAAATCAGAGAAGTCAACCGACTCGGTACGGGATCGGGCTTGTACATCGCCGCCTTGTTCGATCTGCAGTTCGGATGGTGTCGCTCGATAGAATCGGTGGGAATTGCGTTTGAGGGAACGGGGCAATCCACCCAATCCATGGGATCGGAAGTCCTGATATTTTGTCAGGTAATAAAACAACGCCCCGAAGACATTGCCGCCGACTGTAAGAATAATCCACGCCATCCGATCGCTTCCACTTTCGACACGCGACACTGAATGCAGCGCAGCAAAACCACAGTAGAAAACAAGCGAAATGGCAGAGATAAAAAGGCTCGCGGCATGAATGAGAATTGTCTGCCGATCGAAATCACCTCGAACATTCTCGGTTGCAGAGGCCACGAGCATCGAGCCGACACAAAAACACGCCCCTAAAATTGCGAAGAATCGAGTCATCAACTTTCTGCCGAACATTACAAATAGTCCACTTTCCTATCCCTCCGACGGCTGTTCACCGACCGGCTTTGCTGATGCGGTGCAACGCCGTCGATTCGATTCCGGTGGAGCAGATTTAATGGTAGCGGACTTCTGAAAAGGGCGTCAAGCCTCTTTTCCGGGTGCCCCGCCCGATCGTCCGTCACCGAGGGCATTCGTTCCCCGCTCCCGCTCGACATCCTCTTTACTCACCGGCCCGACTCCGTGTGATCGTGGCCTTGGCTCTCCCGGATCAACGGAAAGACTTTCCGCTGCTACCTGCTTGTTTAAAAAAAGCTTCTCTGCCCCGGTAAAATTTGTTAAACCCGAATCCATGGCGATTTCCTGCTCAAGCGGGACGGGGAGCCTCGGCAGCCCGGCCCGAGGGAAACGACGGGAGAAGACCTCGCCCGGGAGCGCGTTGTTGCCAAATCGGGCCAAAAAGCCTTCGGTTTCCGTGAAAAGACCTTCGGTTCCTGAGAAAAAGCCTTCAGTTTTTAGGAAAAGCTCTTCGTTTCCGGGCAAAACACCTTCGGTTCCTGAGAAAAGCTCTTCGTTTCCTAAGAAAAAGCCTTCGGGTTTTGGGAAAAGCTCTTCGGATTTTGAGAAAAGCTCTTCGGTTCCTGAGAAAAAGCCTTCGGTTTTTGGCGAAAGCTCTTCGGTTTTTGGCGAATGCCGAAGGCTTTGGGGGCGACCGTCAAGAAATTCCCGGCGGATGACATGGAAATCAACATTCTCGTTTTCAACAAGTTGCACCATCTCCAAATGCCGTCCGCACCGGGCACCCTCTCTTTGTGGCTTCGTGGCTTCGTGTGAAACCAATCCCTCAATCCCTAAAAGAACGCCCTTCTACCCCACCCTCCCCGCGAACAAGGCCGAACTTGTCTCGGCGGTGATACGTTCTTAACTCACCGGTCTCTTTTGACGGCAGCAATGTGCGTTTCCAGTTCAGCATCCCGCGCGGTAGTAATGGCACCGCAGGCCAGCCCGGCGCGCCCGGCGAAGTGAGCAACGCGCAACTGACCGCCGCGATCAATGGGACCACTGCGAACTCGAACGGGGTGACGACGCTGGACACCGCGCCGAGCGATCCCCCGACCTTCGCAGATTACGAGGTCATGCGGGCGAAAGTGAACGAACGGATTGTGGCACTGCGGCGGTTGGGTGGCGACGGCGGAACGCCGGTTTCTGGGCTTGCCTTGGAGGCAGGAAGATGATTGGATTCGTCCACAGAAAACTATGAGCTAATCGGATTAGGCCACAGATTAGCGTGGCTAAACAACGTTCGGAAAAGATATGCGTTATCTCGCGGCCTCCATTTTAACACTTTTACTGATCGCTTTATTGGTGGTCGGGATTGGGTGGAAGACGTCGACAACGTCGTCACTGCGGATTGCAGTCGAAGCATATCATCCTGAAACTCAAATTAGAACACAGAATTACGTCCAGTTTGCCGGAGAACCGGGCGTTTTATTATACGGATTCCGTGAAGAGCTTTCCAGCGTCAATCCCGTGGGAACGATGATTCCAAGATGGATATTTGAATTTCGCTCATTACTTGAACATGAGATCGCAGAGAGAGCAAATTCCGCCAAGACAGCTGAGGCCAAGAGTAAGCCTAATCTTCGGTTCGGGTTCTTGGTTGTGACTAAAGGCAAGAAAGGGAGCGAATTTTATGCGGTTTATCGATATTTTTCACTTTCACACTTTGCTTGGACGTTGATCGCGGGCATTCTTTTGGTAGTTGGTCTGACCATCTTTGGATGCAAAAGAAAATCCGAACAGACCAGTCCAGCAAGTCACCGTCCCTGCGGGACTTCTGGCATGCTGCTGATCCCGCTTCGCGGGCAGGAGACACGCCAGAAGCAAGCGGCGATTCCTGACTGGGGACGTTCGCTCCACAATATGAAGCACCTCATCGTCACCATTCTATGCCTTGGCAGTCATTGGGCCGTAGCAGCCGAATACCGATACAACCTCATGGTTACAACTGGTTTGCAGGAGCGAGTGTTTGATCAGGATGGAGTGGAAACGACTATCGCGTTCTCAAAGAAGTCAAATGAGGAAGCGCTCTTCCTACTGACCAAGCTTGTAGAACTTGGGGGCATCAATGGCACCAAGGGAATGGAAAAGTGGAATGGCGTTCCATTCGAACAAGCGATCATTCTCAATGGCAGGATAGATCCAACAATACGGAGAACCGAGTCCGCACCGAACACGGCTACGGCCGAAGATTATCAAGAATTCATACTCGACGAACTGATGATTCGATTTCCTCTGGTCCGGTGTCGGCCAGGGAAGGTATTCGACACTGCATTTCTAGAGACGCACTTTTCTTTTAACACCTTATTCCCCGATGGCTTAGACCTTAACGGCAGGAAAGTCGACTTCGCCAGACATACTGCAAAGAGCGAAGCCGGGGCTGACCAACCCACTACTGCTCCCGAGTCGAAGTCTGAGGGCCATGAGAAAGCAAAACCCGTATCGGAGTCGCGCCGCTAGTAGCTGGATGGCAGGCCTCAATCGTTCGTATCATCAATCCACCCGAATACAATCCTCAGTGATGACGGCGGCGAGCTCGTCGGCGGGCAGGGGCAGGCCGGGCGGGGTGGTGGGCTCGCGGGGGCCTCGCGGGCGGCGCAGGCTTGATTGAGGGCGAGGAGGTGGGCGAGGATGTCGGTGCCCGCGGGCATGCCGTAGGCGCCGGAATCGTGCATGGTCGAGTGTGGCGGCGCGGCAGGGGAAGGGTCAATGAGAAGGTGGGGAAAATGGGCGGGTGCAGGGTGCAGTCAGTCCTGAATGGCACGGGATTGCGGCCACGTTTTAATGAAACATGGGCTTGCCCGAATTCTGGCGCGACGCGCGGTTAGGACGGTTCGACGAACCGTCCGCCCTTGAAC
>JAGNMT010000366.1 GCA_017991025.1 Verrucomicrobiales bacterium | reverse complement strand
CGATACGGCTTGCCGGATTGCTTGATGCCCGTCGTGAGGAAGAGGTGGGCGAGGAATCCCGGCGAAATGAACTGAAGATCGCCTTTTCCGGAAGTGACGATGTTCAATATGAGTTTCTCGGTAAGACGCTCACGCTAAGCTCGCCTGTCGGTGAGGTCAGCGTTTCCGGCAGCCGGGTCCATTTGACTTCGCTTAAGGCGGGCGTTTTTGGCGGCAATTTCGAACTGGAATACGATGCCAGGAATGTCAGGTCAAAGGATTTGCCTTTTGAGGCAACGGTCAGGGTGTCCGGTGTTCCACTGGAGGCGATAACCAAACACTATGGCGACCGCGACGCGATCACGGGGAGTGTTGACAGCTCCTTCCGTATCTCGGGAAACGCAGGGCAGGTGGCGTCGATCAACGGAGAGGGCAGCGCCCGAATTACCAACGGACATCTATTTGCCATCCCCGTCCTTGGTCCCCTCTCCAAACTGATTTCAAAGGGTGGTCCGTCCGGTGACGGAGGCCACAGTGTTGCGAAGGAAGCCTCTGCAACCTTCAGGGTCACTAATGGAGTAGTCTCAACGGATGATCTTGAGGCGCTTACCCAGGCGTTCAGGGTTCGCGCTGCGGGAACGGTTTCTCTTGTTGATCAATCGGTCGATCTCGAAGCAGTGGTCAATACCCGGGAAGTGTTCTCTCGGGCAATTCTTACTCCAATCAGTGAATTACTCACGTATTCCTGCACCGGGACCGTCATGGATCCGGTTTGGAAACCCAAGCATATCTCGAATCTCGTAAAAGTTCCAACACAGTTGATTTCTGAATTGACGAACATCCCGATCGAAGGGTTAAAGAAACTCGGGCAGGGGATTTTCGGAGTTCAGGAAAAGCGCGACGATACGATGGCGAAACCAAATGAGAATCCGGGAGATGCCGAAGGATTTAAGAAACTCGGCCAGGAAATTTTCGGAACGCAGGAAAAGCGGGGAGATCAGGCGGTGAAAACGGAAACGGTGATCGAGAATCCGGAGGAAATGAAAGAGAAGCCGGAGGTGACGGGCACCCCTGCTCCCGAACCGCCGAATCCTCTACGACGATTGTTCCCGCTTCGCTCGAACTGACGGTTGATTCAGGTGAAAGGGAAGCCCTTGCGGCCGCGCTCGAACTCTCTCATCGTACGACGCGCGCCCCGCCGCCGGCAACGACTTTTTCCACCTCGGAGAGGGTCGCCATGGTGGTGTCACCGGGAGTTGTCATTGCGAGCGCACCGTGGGCGGCACCATACTGAATCGCTTTTTCCGGGTCATTGAATTTGAGAAATCCGTAGGCAAAACCCGAGGCAAAACTGTCGCCGCCGCCGACGCGGTCGAGGATTTCGAGGTTCGGGTAGGCGTTGGACTCGTAAAACTGGCCGTCGTTCCAGCAGATCGCTCCCCAGTCATTCACCGTCGCGGTATGTACCTCGCGCAGGGTCGTGGCGGTTGCTTTGAAGTTCGGAAACTCCTTGATTGCCGTTTCGATCATTTTTTTGAAGTTCGTCACGTCGATGCCGCGCACGTTCTCATCCACTCCCTCTACCTCGAAGCCGAGCGAGGCAGTGAAGTCCTCCTCGTTGCCGATCATGACATCGACATATTTTGCGATCTCGCGGTTCACCTCCTGTGCCTTGGCGAGGCCACCGATGGAACTCCACAGGGAGGGGCGGTAGTTGAGATCGTAGCTGACGATGGTGCCGTATTTTTGCGCCGCTTTGCAGGCTTCGATCGTGAGGTCGGCGGTGGATGCACTGAGCGCCGCAAAAATACCGCCAGTGTGGAACCAGCGGGCTCCGTGTTTTCCGAAAATATCGTCCCAGTCGATGTCGCCCGGCTTGAGTTGGCTCGCGGCGGTATTGGCGCGGTCGGGGCAGCCGACAGCCCCGCGGATGCCGAAGCCGCGTTCGGTGAAGTTGAGCCCGTTGCGAACTTCGCGTCCGATCCCGTCATACTTCCGCCATTGGATGAAACGGGTATCGACCCCGCCCTGAAGAATAAAGTCCTCAACGAGCCGGCCCACCGGGTTATCTGCAAAAGCCGTTACGGTCGCGGTGCGGAGACCGAAGCAGCGGCGCAGGCCGCGGGTCACATTGTATTCTCCTCCGCCCTCCCAGGCGGCGAACTGGCGGGCAGTGTGGATACGGCCTTCGCCCGGGTCGAGGCGGAGCATCACTTCGCCCATGGAAATACAATCGTAGGCGACTTCAGAAGCGGGTTTTATGGAGAGAGACATGAGAGCAGGATTAAAGGAGGGGAACGGGGAAAGTCAATGCAAAGGAGACGCGACGGTGATGTTCCATCCCGATTTTCAAGCCGGTGTGAGGTAGTAGAATTCGGAAAATGATGACGGGAGATGCCTGTTGCCTCAGCGAAACGCCTTGACCAGCTACCGGGATTCTAATCGAATAGACAGAAATGCGGTGTCTGCAGCTTTTAGTGGTAGCAACGAATGAAGCGTTTCATCAGATTTTTCCGGAGCCAGCGACCGCGATACGAATTGCTCGCGTTTTCAGTCATCTCCCTGTTTTGCTGTGCCAAGGCCGGGGAATTGACCTTCGTTGCCGGCACGGAAACGGAAATGGTTCAGGACGGGCTGGCCGATCCTGTCATCATTTGGGTGCCGTCGGATTACGAGACAAAGCCGGCGCGGCAATGGCCGGTGGTTTACTGGTATCCCGGTACGGGTGGGCATCCCTCGGTGGAATTTATCCGCAGGCATACCGGGGGGAGTGGCTGGATTATTGTTGGTATGGGCTTCAGCGACCCCGGCCGATTTCAGGCCGACGAAGCAGGCATTTCCGGGGAACTCGCGATTCTTGACCGGGTGCGCGAAAGGCTGGGTGCTCGATTGCGATTGGACCCGGGTCGGGCCTTCGCGGGCGGGTTCAGTAAAGGGGGCTGGGTGAGCGGCATTTTTTTGGCCCGTGATTCGTCACTCGCCGGAGCCTTGATTCTCGGCGCGGGCTTGTTGGAGACTCCCCCCGCAAGCGCAACGTCGCGTCGCGAGGCATTTGTCGGCATTGGGGAACTGGATGGCAATCGGGCGATGAGCGAGCAGGCCGTGCGAGGTCTCCGGAGCGCCAATAGGATCGTGACGATGGACGTGTGGAACGGACTCGGCCATACCCTGCCCGGGAGTTCCGAGTCCCTCCGTCAATGGCTGCGATGTGCCGGAAGTGATGAGACAAGAACGGCTCTCGGCATCGATCCCCTCGTCGCCGAATCCGTGGAGTGGTTCGATGATGCGTTCGCCCGCCTCACGAAGGGAACGGAACCGTTGAGGGAAAGGTATTTCGTGTTGAAGCAGCTGAAGTCGATGCCGTTTTTCTCCTATTTGGACGAAGAAGGTCGTTCCGACACCGATGAAACTCTGCAGGCCTGGGCCGCGCTTCCGGAATTGGCAGCCGAGATCCCGGCAGAGCAGCGCTATCTGGAAATCCTCGATCGCGAATCGCGGGACCGCCAGATCGGCACCTTGACCCTATGCCGGGATCACTACCATCAACTCGCCACCGATGCCCCGGCTACGTTTTTCGGTGCCGCCGCAGCGAGGGCAGCGGAGCGTGCGAGTGCAATGCTGAAGTGACCACCCGTGCGGATTGCATTTTCGAGCGAAAAATCTACCTGGCTGGCAATAGCAGGCTGTTGGATGGCGGTGAAATTCGGTCAGGCACTGCGTGTCTATTTGCTCCTTTAAGGGGGATTGGCGCTACGCCCTGGGACCATACGCAGGCAAGTCCGTTCCGGCTTCGAGAGCACCGGGATCAGGGGCTCTGCCGTTGAATGTGTCGTTGACGTTTGGAAACGGGGTGGCGATGTCCTGAACCGTGCTTTCCTGCTTGAGGCGCAGGTCAGGCGGGTCATAGACCCTGGCCGGATCCTCGGGGAAAGCGGGTTTGGCGAGCACATCGAGCGTCACCTGCACTCCGTGGGGCTCAAACGCCGTGCCGGGAAGTTTATCGAAGGTCCATGAACGAATCTTTCCTTGGAAAGCCAGCCCATGGCTGGCATAGGCGTTGAAGTCGATGACGCAGTGTTCGCCGAATTTCTGCACATCGACTCCGCGCCCGCGTCCCGGGTCGTACCCGCCGTATTTGACGTCGGGGACCTTACCGCCGATGAAGAGGTTGTTTTGAATCAAGGCGTGATCAAAAGACTCGCTGGTGTAATTGCCGAAGCCATCGCCCGCCTTGACGACCGTGTTGTGCAGGATGACATCGCCGATGCTGTAGCGGTGTAGTTTAAAGGCGCTGTAGGTGAGGTTAAACATGACATTGCGGATGAAGTAGTTCGGCCCTCCGAGGCCGGGCTGTGAGCTGATGCCGACGAAGCAGTTGGTGATGCGGTTACGCATGATGCGGCAGTTGCTCAGGGCAAAGTCGGCTTCGATGCCGTCGTCGAGGCCGGCGCTGATGTCGTTGTTGAGCCAATCATTGCACATCTGCACTGCCGCACCGCCGTCTTCGAGGTGACTAAGGCAGTCACGAAAACCGCTCACGCGATTGTGGCGGATGACATTGCCGCTGCCAGTGAGTTGGATGCCCTCGCCTTCATTGTCACCATCAGCGCCCATGATGGCGGGGTCCCATTGGCGGATCCCTGTGATGAGATTGTCCTCGATGCAGCCGTTCATCATGCCGGGTTTATAGGCCTTGATGCCATATTGGGCGGTGATCTTGCAGCGCCGCACCACGCAGTGTTC
>JAGNMT010000365.1 GCA_017991025.1 Verrucomicrobiales bacterium | reverse complement strand
AGCTTCCAGTCGCTTTTTCGGATGACGCTGACGGGGCGGGATCGAAATCCCGTTTGTGCAGATCCAGCTCGCGCCCCCCCGTCACAGGATTGTCGAGATAGCCCGGAAATTGCCAGAATGAAATGGCGAAGATGGGAATCATGTTCGGCTGCATCGCCCAGGCGGCGGGAAGGGGTGCCATCGATCTCAGCAGCAGAGCGTAGGTAGCATGACTGAGAAGATCGACATTGTCTTAATCGGAGAATTAGCGATCATGCTCCCGAAAATTGCCTTCATGACAATGAATTCAAAATTGAACCTGCTGAATGCCCTGCCCGTCCCTCCTGCTCTTGTTCTTCTCGGACTCGCCCTGAGCAACAGCCTCCATAGCGCCGAAAGCGTTACTCCCGCAACTAAACCGTCGGCATCGACTTACGTTGTGCCCGGTTTCCCCATTCTCGACACCCTGTTGACAAACAAAACACCGCTGGACCAGGAAACCTTGTCCTGGATGAAAAAGTGGCGGGGCTGTGATCTCGATCAACCGCAGTATCAATTCAGCGAGCTGAGCGGGTCAACTTCGATCAATCTCAAGGTCAACCGCTTGATCGATCCCGCCAAGGCTGATCCGGCAAAACCTGCCGATCTTCTCAAGTCACACGGCTCTTTTGTCCCACGGAATGGCGCTGCCAACCCTAACACGGAAATTGCCTATTTTAATCTGTCGGCAATTCTGGGTTGGGATCGCATCTACCGGCCTGCCGTTCGCTACGAACTCGGCACGCGCGCCTCGGGCGAATTCCGCCGGCTGATCGAATCGACAAGCATCAGAGGGGCGCAGCGACTCGAAAACAAGACTCGAATCCTTGCCGCGATTTCCGCGGGGACTGTCCCCGGCGCGCTCAAGGCGAAGAAGCACGATCTCAACATATACATTGATGAGATGGCCAACACCGGAGCGGCTCCCAACGGCGCGCCCAATGCCGCGCACCCCATTATAGCGGCCTTGCAGGCGGACAACCCCATGCCCGACAAAACGAAAATCGTGGAACTCAAGGCGGGATACAAGAATAACGCCTATGACCTGGCCCGCGAGTATTCAGTTATCATGACGCTCGATGCCGTCTTTCAACAATGGGATCGGTACAGCGGCGGTAATGTTGTCATATTCAAGGGCGAAGACGGAGTGGCGCACTTCTACGCGACTGACAATGGAGGGGCCGACATTGCGCGGGCCACTTCGTGGACCGAGCGCAATCTGGGCTGGTTCAGCCGCTATGATCGCAAGACCGTCGAGGGTCTTCGCAAACTTTATCAGTTTCTTGATAAGCCGGCTGAAAATCCCTACCTCGGCTATACGGACCCGAAGAAGTTCGTCGTCGATCTGGGCTTTTTCTTTGAACTCACTCCCGAACTCTACGTCGAGCGACTCCGTCGGAACATCGGCCTCGTCATGGACAAAGTGGCGACTGTCGAAAAACAACACGGCCTCAAAGCCTTTTTTGATTAAATCCCGACCTTCAGGAGATTTCATCGACCACCGCCCGGCGCATCCGCTCGGCGCAAAACTCCGGTCTCATACTGTTGATGTAGGAGCCGCTGCCGAGTTCGAAACCAGCGAGATGATTCATGCGCGGAACGACAGACAAATACCAGTGGAAGCAGCATGAGGTCGACTCGCCCACGGGTGCGGAACGAATCGTAAAATTATAGTCGGGATCACCCGCCGCCGCCGCAAGTCGGTGCAATTGACGACTGAGCACACCCGCGAGGTCAACGACGTCATCATCGCTGATGGAATCAAACGACGACGCATGCTGACGCGGGAAGATCCAAAGGTGATAGGGAGAGAGCGAGGCGTAGGGCAGAAATGCCACGAAAGAATCACTCGCTTCGATGATGCGTTCGCCCGCCTCCAGTTCCTCCCGCAGCACCTCGCAGTAGAGACAGGCACCGTTGAACTCATGGAAACGACGAGCCTCCTGAAGTCGCATATACACCTGAGACGAAACTACCGGAGTGGCGGTGATTTGGGAATGCGAGTGTTCAAGCGAAGTCCCCGCGCGTTCCCCGTGGTTCTTGAAGATGACGATGCTCTCCACGTTCGACTGCTCTCGCAACGCCCTGTAACGTTGAAGATAGAGGCGCAGGATGATGGCAAGATGCGACGGGGCCATGTCAACGAGGGAGAGATCATGCTGCGGATGCTCAATGACGACCTCATGTGCCCCGGCGGCGGCCATAGAGCGGAAAGTGCCCCTGGATTTCCGTTGCAGATCATCGGTGGCGATGAAGGCGGAGTATTTGTTGGGAATGACACGTGCCATCCAGGAGCCATCGGCAGCTGAAGCGCGGCAGATTTCCTCCGGTGCGAGGTGTTCATTGCCGACGCAGAACGGGCAGTCGTCACGATGAGCCGGACGGGGCGGGAGCCCTTTCTTTCCGTGGAGGAAATCATCGGGTTTCAACGCGCGTTCCGGGGCCATAATGACCCAGTCAAGCGTGATCGGGTTGAAGCGCATTTGAGACATGACTGAAGGCAGGATACCCCTCAAAAAGTCCGTAGTCTCTCTTTTTGGTGAGGAAACAGGCCCGGAGAATTGATTTTGGGCGCAATTGGGGTCGGGTACGAAAAATCGCTTGGTGATTTCCTTTCATTTACCGCGTCCGCTGGTAAGTAAAAGACCGCAGTCCGATTCGCGCATCCCGGGTCCGGGCCGCGATGCACATGGGCATTCGCCGGGCGCGGATCGCGGCGATTCTCGTTTGCCAACCTGAATGAGGAGCTACCTCTCGGGCTTGAGCTACGCTTCAGCGACTGATCGTTGCCGTCCGTGAAAACATTCCCGGGTTGTTCCTTTTCCCGACGGGTGCCGACGCCGGGTTCTCTCTGCCTTGAGCACCCGTCCGTGAGGGCGCAATGCTTCTGCGATCGGGTGTGCTGATCGCTTTGACTATCTTGGAAGCGATGAGTTCGTGGACCTCTTCAACAAAAGGCATGGTGAAATGACTGTATTCCAGGCCGAGCCCGCCGTCGGAGTAGGCCTCATAATTGGTAAGCTTGGTGCTGCTCGATTCCGCGCGCACCGCCGTGCCGAGGAAGGCGGGAACATGATAGAGATTAAAACACTCTTTTACATTTGCCGGCACAGTCTGAGCCTTGTTGAGAGTTTCGATGAGCACGAGCATACGGATGGGAATTCCTTCTTTTTGTAGTTCTCGCGATACTTCAAGCACACCACATCCCCCGAGGCTGTAGCCAACCAGGACAATACCGCGAGGCAATTGACCGGCGCGGTAAGCGGCGGCGATTTTCTTAGCGGCTCCGCCGCGTTCGTTGTACCGGAAATCCACCGTCTTCAGGCCGCTCGCTTCAAATTTCTGTCTTACGACCGTTCCCAGATTGGGGAAATAGCCACCCCCACCGCGAATCACAAAAATGGTGGATTTACGATTTTCGAGAGCCTCAGTCCTCGTTACGGCAGAAACGCCAATACAGAGAATGAGCGAGAATCCAAGGAGGCGGGAAATGCTGAATGGATGACGAGTCATGGTTGATAGAACGTTTGGGTTATGTTCTGAAAATTCCATTGGGAATAGAATTTTTAGTCAATTGCTTCGAAGGTAGGGTGAATTAATAGAACCGTCAATCAAATTACTACGGATTGCTTGATATTACACGTCACTCCAAAAGGTCTTATTGTGCCGTTTCCATGGTGAACCGGTAGTCTGTGTTATAAGTGCTCACATAAAGTACATCCCCCTTAAGTGCCAGGGCTTCCGGTCCAGACTTGGCACGTTGCTTAGAGACCGTCTTACCGGTGTGCCGGTCCAGCTCAAAGAGGTAGTCGTCCTCGGAAGTGAAGCCGTATCCAGTGATGATACCGTCGTCACTTACGATAAACATGCCCTGCGGCATGTCACCCGGCATGAAGAGTCCTCCCGTGCCTGCCGCCGATCGTTTTCCGCGCCACGAACGGGAGTAGGGATCGTCGCGGCAACAGTCGAGGATGAGGATATTCAACGCCGTCCCGGCCTGTTCGAGGCCCCATAACAGAGTTATTGATTCCAATGACCAGAGAATGTCTGGCCTCTTGCGCTGCGAGCGGAACTGCCGCACGACCGATGAACGTGAGCATCAGAATCGAAAGCAGCATTCGGAGAAGCACCTTCGTGATCTACGAGATCGTCACAAATATTACTGGCCGTCAAACCGGGATGTTCTTTCTCTGCGACTTTCGTTTTGCGGCAGCGGCCCTGAGGCGTCGCTGATTCCAGAAGACACAAACGAAGAAGAAATGGATCGTCGCCACCACCGTGACATAAACATAACTCTGTCCCACAGATAGATTGATCGCCGCAAATAATCCGCCCCAGAGAATCAGATTGGCGGCAATAAACAGACCAAAGCGGACCCAGCGCGGCCAGCGACGAAGCCAGAACCAGGCCCGTAACCCGGCCAGTGAAGTGTCGGGGCCATTCTTAATTTCAGAAACAAGGAGCCATTCGTACACTTTGCCGCCAGCGCCAGATAATAATGCGCTGTCGTCTCCTCCGGATCGAGGGCGAGAATGCGTTTCGCCTCGGTCTCAAGGCGCTCCAGATTCCCCGCCTGGAGTAGATTCCGCAGGATCGCATCTGTCCCGGACCACCCTGCGCAATCCGGGACTGCGCCGCTTGTTTGGTCTTCAATCATTGAACAATGAGCCAACAGTGTCTGCTCACTCTCCGGACAGGGTCAAGTGGCGAT
>JAGNMT010000364.1 GCA_017991025.1 Verrucomicrobiales bacterium | reverse complement strand
AGAACGATGACCCCGGCCATCACCGCCGGATTCAAAAGACCCAGAAAGGCGCAGGTCCAGCATCCCGCTGCCCCCGTGATAAAAGTGGTGACGAGAATAAGAGCACGGGCCCCACGAAGACGCGAGGGGATCTGACCGAGGCGATCAGAGAGCAGGAGACAGGCCGCCACAATGCCGGCGATCCAGAAAAAGGGGGTTGCCGACCATCCGGCGAGAAAAAGCATCGCGACACCATAGAGAGGGATAAACGCGCAGTCGACGAGCGCGGCGGGGACTCGATCAGTGAGGGTTTCGCGCCGGATCCGGAGGATTCCTGGAAGTACGGCAGCGGCCATGAATACCCCCATCGTCGGCAGGAAGATAGAAGGCACTCCCGTTTCCGGAAACGCCAGGCGGAGGGAAAACACCACCGCGAGCACGGCGGCAAGAGCGACCGAGTTGCAGAGAATCGCAACAGTGATCCCGCGCTTCATCGGAAACGAAGTGATGCGGGAAAACATCCGGCGCAGCATCCCGCCCCCGGTTTGACCCGGTCCTTTCCCGCCACCGTGAACGGCGTCACGGGGACTGAAAAAAACACAGGTGCCGTCGTAGATTTCCCGGATACGCTCGGCGCGCACGAGGGATTCCCGCGAGTCGGCGAATTGCACGAGATAGGACACCGAGGTGCGCTCTTGGATTCTTTCCTTCAATATCAGAAACTGACTCCCCTCTTTTAGTTCCAGGACTACTGGAAAGGCGCTCGCCGGAATGTCATCGAGCCGAATGCGTCGGCGGCGGGCATTGAGATGATTGAGTTGCGCTCCCGTTCGCCAAACCCGTGCGAGCCGGCTGTTCAGCATGGCGGCGCTCACCGGCACCTCACCAATGCCCTCCGAAGGAAGCCCGTGATGACGGCGGACAAGACTAATTACTCTGGCGGATGCCGGTAGATCCGATTGGAGGAAAGGTTTCATGGTTCAGCTCTACTGTAGTTATTATTAATATAATAACCATAAAAACAATAAATAAAAGCAAAACTTTAAGCTTCGCTTCATTTTCCTCCTCCCCTGCCCGAGCCGACGGTTATCCGACGTGCACTTTCGCCGTTTCAGCTCTTAGATAAAAACCGAACAGAGCAAATCACGATCCCGGCTCCCCTGGCGGGAAATTCATGAGAAATTAGGGTTAAACCCTCTCGGAAGTGGTATAGGTTCCGAAGCATTTTTTGTCAGACTACTATGTCGAAATCCTCTTCCACCCTGCGGGACCCGGTCAGTGATTTGGGGTCACCCGGAAAGAAACCGCGTGCGGAATCCGGCCTCACCCGGGGGCGCAACCGACTCTGGAGTCGGCTGCAACGAACTTTTTTCAAAAGCGAACTGCCCCGTACCGAAGAGTCGATGCTGCCCATGCTCATCGAAGTCTTCGCCGGGTTCACGAAGCTCGACGGGCGCGTCATCGAGGCTGAGATCGATTCTATCCTCGGCTTTTTGCGGTACGATTTCCCGGAGACCGTTTACACGGAACTTAAGCAGCTTTTCATTCGCTCCCTGCGCCGACGCCAGGACCTTGAAGCAATCGCCTCGGACCTCTCCGGCACCCTCCCGCTTGAGGACAAAGTCCTCCTCGGGGTGCAGCTCTACGTGCTCATCAGCCGGGCCGGACTGCCGAAGGAGAACCTCATCACCTTCTACCAGTTCATGACGACCCTCGGGGTCGCTTCTGAGGCGATCAACATCGTCTACCAGCTCAACACGAGTGAACTCTCGCAACTCAGCAAGTCCGAGTCCCTCAGCAGCGAGGCGCGGGCCTCCGGCGGAGACGACCACCGGCTCGAGTCCCTCATCCTTTCGACCGGCGAACCCACCGACATCACGATCGCGACCTCGGATGATGAACATTCGGTCGTCGCCTTCCGTTTTCAAAGTCTGCTCCTCATCAAAAATCTCGGTCCCGGCCCCATCCTCGCCCGCGGACGCCAGGTCAACGCCGGGGAATTCTGCCGGGTCTACGAAGGCCAGCGTCTCATCATCGGAGAGGAAGTCCTCGCCTTTGAAGATCTCGTCTTCTACTTCAACACGAAAAAGAACCTTTCCTCGGTCCAGCTCTATCTCGCGCAGGACAACAACCGGAACCACTTCATTGAAAAAGTGCGCACGAAGCAGAGCTACCTGCGCATCTCTTTCGGGCTGAAAATCCAGGTCGAAGTCCTCAACGCGACCGAGGCAGTCATCGGCAAGCGCCTTCTCAAAAAGGGTGATCAATTTGAAGTCACCTCGCGGGAGCGGCTCGATTTCCCCGACCACACCGAGATCTCCTTTGACGATCTCCGGCGCAAGGCTCGGGAACTGGGCGGCCGCTTCAGTCTACCACCGAACCGCACCGTCTACCTCGTCTCGAACGATCCGGGCCAGCTCTCCCCGGGCGACATTCTTCTTTCTCCCGGCGCTTCGGGAAAAATTCTCCTTCGCATCCGCTGCGACAACAGCACCAAGACAGGACTCGTTGAAATCCTCCACTCCGATCATCCCGTCGCCGTCGAGGGAGAAATCGTACGCGGCCAGGCCCCGCTCAAAGACGGTAGCGTCATCTCTCTCGGGAGCGACCAGTATCTACGCTGCCACTTTTCCGAAGGCATCATCGAAGAGGAACGCAACGTCATCAGCACGCTGAAAGTGCGCGACGTCAGCCACTCCTACGACCGCAAAATCCCCGCTCTCGACGGGGTCACCTTTTCGATCCAGCGCGGGGAGATGGTCTGCATCATGGGGCCGAGCGGATGCGGCAAAAGCACCCTCCTCAAAGCCCTCGGCGGACAGCTCAAACCACGAGGCGGCCGCATTGATCTCAATGGCGTCGATCTCTATGCCGAGCACGAAAATCTGAAGTCCTACATCGCGATCATTCCCCAGGACGAGACCTTTGATCCTCTCCTCACCGTCGAGGAAAATCTCGACACTGCCGCCGCAATCCGGGCACCCCATTTCCCCGTCCACGAGCGTCGGCGGCGCGTGGATTCAAAACTCATCGAACTCGGGCTCAACGAAATCCGTCACCGTCTCGCCGGCGATCAGGAAACGAAGAGCCTCAGCGGAGGCCAGCGCCGCCGCCTCAATGCGGGCATGGACATGATCGGCATCGCCGACATCTACCTCTTCGACGAGCCAACCTCCGGCCTCTCCTCAAAGGACTCCGAACACGTCCTCGAAATGATTCGCGGGCTCACCCACAACAAGATCACCCTCGTCTCGATCCACCAACCGAGCAGCCGCCTCTTCCACATGTTCGACAAGGCCCTCCTCCTCGACAACGGGGGGAAAATGGCCTTCTTCGGAACGCCCGCGCAGATTCTCGAATACTTCCACACCGCCCGAAAACAGGAGGGCATCTACACCAGCGCCGTCCCGGCCTGCGACGCGGAAAACGGCAGCGTCAATCTCACGCCGGACTTCATTTTCGACGTCCTCGAAACCCCGCTGCGCGACCTCGGCGGCGATGTCATTTTTGAACGCGATGTGAGGGGCAACCTCATCCCTGCCCGACGTTTTAACTCCGCCTTCTGGTCTGACCGCTTCCAGACCTACCGGCTCCTCGAAGAGGTCAATCTCCGCGAACTCGACTCCGACACCTCGCAGACCGCGTCGCTGCAGAAAACACCACAGGCACCCGCGAGAAAGCTGCGCCACGACTGGGTCCGCTTTTCCAACCAGTTTAAACGGGCCTTTCTCAGCAAGCTGCGAAACCGGGCGAACCTCGCCACGACCCTCCTCGAAGCGCCCGCCCTCGCGATTCTCATCGCCATGGTGATGCGCTATTCCGAGGACGGTTCCTACAATTTTGCGAACGCCTTCCACATTCCGACCTACCTCTTCCTCGGTCTCGTCACCGCGCTCTTCCTCGGCATGACCAACTCCGCCGAGGAAATCATCCGCGACCGCAATCTGCTGCAACGGGAGCGCCACCACGGGTTTCGCATCAGCGGGTACATCATCGGCAAGTACCTCTCCCTCGGATTTTTTGCCCTCATCCAGTGCATCATTTATCTACTCATCGGCAACGCCATCCTCGAGATCCGGGACATGTTCCTCCCCAATCTCCTCTGGATGTTCCTCACCTCCTTCGTCGGGATCGCCGCCGGATTGTTTATCTCCAGTATCGTGAGCAGTCCCAAAACCGCGATCAACATCATCCCGCTCATCCTCATTCCGAACATCATCCTCGGCGGGGCACTCATCAAATACGACGAGATGAACCGCAGCTTCGACATCATTCAGAACATCCGGCAATGGTTTGTCGCCGACGAAGACAAAGAGGAGGCGAGCCGTCTCAAGGTGCCCGGCGTTTGCCAGTTCATGCCGCTGCGCTGGAGCTACGAGTCTCTCATCATCACGCACGCCGAGCATAACCCCGCGAGCACGCTCACGAACTACATCGAGGACGAGATCCAGGAATTCAGCAAGATCCCCCTCGATCAAGACCTCACCAAAGAGCAGCAGGACAGACTCTACCAGTTCAAACAGGCCCTCGCCGTGATTCACGGGATCCAGGACAAGTCGCCCGGTCAGGTCAGCCGCCAGCTAAAACAAATCCGCACGGCACTTCAGGCCGGGACCTTTGATCCCGAACCCTACTACGAAGTCCCTGAAACCGATGAGGAAACTTTATCCGTCGGAGAACTCTATCTGAACGGCAAAGTGCAGGATCTTTTCAATCGCGCCGAAGTCGAGAGAACGGATTACCGGAAAGT
>JAGNMT010000363.1 GCA_017991025.1 Verrucomicrobiales bacterium | reverse complement strand
GCTCCGGCCATCGCGGTGAGGGCTTCGTTGAACATGTTGCCAAGGATCGTGATGGGGCTGAAGAAGAGGCCGGCGAGAAAGAAAAATTGAATCATACTGCCGAGTTCCATCGCGTTGGCCGGATCGAGGACATGGCCGCCTCCAATGACGACTAACAGTGCTATAAAGAGCTGACCGTTCAGTTCGAGGAGAGGGAGAAAGGTGCCGCTCGCCCGTGCTGCGACGAAGTTGAAACGGGCGTGGTCCTCGACAAGGGCGCGGAAGTGATCGGCATTGAGCTGTTCCCGACTGAAACTTTGCGTCACTCGGATGCCGCTGACACTCTCCGCCATTGTCGCGGTAAGACGGCTGAAGCTGTCGCTCTGGCGACGGTAGGCCTCGCTGAGACGCTTGCGAAAATAGAGGTTCAGCGCCCAGATGATGGGTGCGATCCCGAGGACCATAAGAAAGAGCCGCCAGTCTTCAATGATCATGAAGATGGCACAACCCACCATCTGACCCGCCGAGACGAGGCTGACAAAAAGTACATTCTGTACCCCGACGCGGACGTTTTCGGCATCGCCGGTGAGGCGGCTGATGAGGCGTCCGACCGGTTGCCGGTTGAAGTAGCCCATCGTGAGCCCGAGCCAGTGTCGGAACATCGCAGAACGCAGGTCGTGAATGACCGCCTCCCCGATCTCGAGCGCCCACTTGATGCGATAGCGAAAGGTCAGTTCCGTAAAAATGGCAAACATCGAAAACGCGGCGACACACCAGGCGAGTTGGACGAGATCGCCGCGCGCGACAGGGCCGTTGATGATCGCCCCCGCCGACCAGGCAAGGACAGGCAACTGAACCGCTCGCGCCCCGACCGAGATGAATAGACCTATCATTTTCCGCCGGTAGACCCCGGTAAAACCGAGGAGGCGACGGATAAGGCGAAAAGAAAGCGGCGCCTGCCTGACTTCGTCTTCATCCCCCCGTTCACGGCGGATGCGCTTGAGCACTTCCAGATCAACAATGCCAGCCACTCCGGCCGCCCCTTCGCGGGGCGACCCTTCGCGGGGCGACGCGGCCGTTCTTTTTGGAGACTCCTCTTTCATGCGGCCTCCTCTCCCTGTTCCCCGCTCTCCGCTAAAATGGCATCCCGGTAATAACCCTCCCGCCCCGCCAATTCCTCGTGTGTGCCGACGGCGGTAATAAGGCCCTTTTCCATCACCACGACACGGTCTGCCCTCCGCACTGTGCTGAAACGATGGGCGACGATGAAGGTGGTGCGTCCGGCCATGACCCGGTCCATCGCCGTGAGGATCTCCTGCTCGGTTCCGGTATCGACGGCGGCGGTCGGGTCGTCGAGGATGAGGATGGCCGGATCAAGGAGGATGGCTCGCGCAAGGGCAAGGCGCTGGCGTTGTCCGCCCGAGAGGTTGGCCCCGTTTTCATGGAGGAGGGTATCGTAGCCCAGTGGAAGTGTTTCGATAAATTCGCTCGCGGCCGCAAGCTGCGCGGCACGTTCAACCGCTTCGCGCGTCGCTCCGGGGTTCCCGAAGGCGATGTTCGCCGCGACCGACGCGCTGAAGAGAAAGCTCTCCTGAAAAACAAGCCCGACCTGCTTTCTCACATCGTCGAGACACCACTCGCGGAGGTCGCGCCCGTCGAGAACGAGGCGCCCTTCATCCGGATCATAAAAACGCGGGATGAGCTGAATCAACGCCGTCTTTCCGGCTCCGGTCGGTCCGACAATGGCAATCTTTTCTCCGGCCTTCACGGTGAGGGAAAGATCGTGGAGGATGGAATTCTCCGGCTTGAAACGGAAGGCAACGTGCTCAAAGACGACCTCACCCTTTGCCCGTCCTAGTGGAACGGCATCCTCGCGGTTAAAGATGCCCGGCTCGGCGTCTAGGATTTCGTAAACACGATCTGCTCCCGTGAGGGTCTGCTGAAGACTGTCGGCGACCGTCCCGATCGCATTCGCCTGGGCATTGAGCTGTTGGAGGATGCCTGCAAAAAGGATCAGGCCCGTGCCGACGGGAATCTCTCCCCGCACCGCGAGCCAGCCGCCATAGCCGAGGAGGACCGCCAGGCTGAGCTGATTAAGTAGCGAGACGAGCGGAAAAAGAATCGTGAGTTTCCGGAAGACGCTATTTTTTTGATCGCGGACCGCGTCGTTCGCCTCGAGAAATCGTCCCTCGGCCCAGGATTGCAACCCGAAGCTTTTCACCACCCCCATGCCGCGAGCGAGCTCTTCGAAAACGAGAACAAGCCGGTCGACCCGCAGGCGGCCTTCTTCGTAATCCGGTCGCAGCCAGCGGGAAAAAACCACGACGACGAGAGCGAGCAGCGGAAGAAAAGCAAAACAGGCAAAAGCGAGTCCGGCATGAATCTGGACGAGGCAGACAAGGTAAAACGCGGTCGCAAGGAGGACGTTCAGGGCCTGGACTGCGACGCCGTCGATGAAAAGCCGCACCGACTGGGTGTCGCCGGTGACACGATTGATGAGCGAGCCGGTCGCATTCGCATCGAAAAAACGGAAGCTCATGCGCTGCATTTTTGCATAGATTGCGGATCGCAATTCAACCACGATGCGCCCCTGCCCGAGCCGGTTGGTGCTCACGGCAGTAAGGTAACCCAGCCAGGCGCGGATCGCGGCGGCGACGAAAATCCAGATCCCGAGCACAAGCAGGACGGTGCGAGGTGCCCAGTCGGCGGGGGGATGCCATCCAAAGGGGAACTTTGCCACCGGGGCTCCCGGCTGAACTTGCTCGCGAAGGAAATCAATCGCCATGCCGACTCCGCCCAGACCCGCCAGGCCGAGAGCGAGAAGACTCGTATTTAGAAGGACGAGTCCGAGACATCGCCACCCGTATCGACCCGTAAGTCGGAGGAGACGCCCCAGCAGGTATTGCTGGCGCGCCGCGCTACCGGGCGGAGGCGGAGGGGAAGGGGGCATGGCCTATGATGACACCGGAGCGGGAGGGATCAAACGGGGGATGATGTCATACCGGAAATATTCTGGCGTGTGTTGCGAATTTTTCCGAATGCGAAATAGCTCGAACGGAAAGGCAGGGACGCGGGCGATGGAAGTGCGAGTCGGATTCTCCACTTTCTTTGCTGTCCGATTAAGGTGGAACGGGTAAAATGCGGCCATGAAAACACACCCCTCTTTTTCCCGTCGTTCGTTTGTGTCCGGTTGCACAGCGACGGTTGCTGCGGTAGCGGCAACGATGAACGAGCGTTTTGCCCTTGCCGAAGAAGCAGCCGAGAAAGCGGGTGTTGGTGGAAAGATTAATCATTCCGCCTGCAAATGGTGCTATAAGGACATCTCACTGGAGGATCTTTGTACCGCCGGGAAACAATTCAACCTGCATGCCATCGATCTCCTCGATCCGGTGGACTTTGCGACAATGAAGAAGCATGACATGCATTGTCCCATGGTCAGCTTTCCTTCCGCCGAGGTCGAGATCGGGGGTGTAAAAAAGAAGATCGGTTCGATTCCCCATGGCTTCAATCGCCTCGAACATCACGATACTCTCGTGGCGATCTACGAGCCGCTCATCAAGGTCAGCGCCGAAGCGGGATTTACGAACGTGATCTGCTTTTCCGGGAATCGCGATGGACTCGACGACGGGCAGGGCCTTGAGAATTGCGCCATCGGGTTGGAAAAGCTGATGCCGCTTTGTGAAAAACTCGGCGTCACGCTGTCGATGGAACTGCTCAATTCGAAAGTGAATCACCCCGACTACATGTGTGACCTTTCTTCGTGGGGTGCCGCTCTTTGCGACAGGGTGGGTTCACAGCACTTCAAACTACTCTACGACATTTACCACATGCAGATCATGGAGGGTGATATCATTGCCACGATCCAGTCCCGCCAGAAGTATTTCAGCCACTACCATACCGGCGGCGTCCCCGGTCGCGCTGAGATCGATGAAACGCAGGAGCTCTATTATCCTGCGATCATGAAAGCCATCGTGGCGACCGGCTACACCGGCTGGGTCGCCCAGGAGTTCATCCCAAAACACACAGACAAGATTGCCTCGCTCAAGCAGGCCGTAGAGATTTGCACGGTTTGAGGCGGGCGGCTCACCACTCCGGTCACGGCAACTTCCAGGCAGCCCTGTATTGAGCGTACTCCTGTTGCGGCAGCAACACATAGAGAGGCCTCTTTGCCGGATCAACGGAAGCAATGAGACGCTTCAGATTTTCTTCGGCCATGGTGGTGCATCCTGCCGTGGCAGAGCTACCGCCATTCCGCCAGATATGGAAAAAGATGGAAGAACCCGCTCCCGGCTGAACGCGGGGAACGGCGTTGTGAGCGATGAAGAGCTTCAGCGAGTGAGCGTAATCGCCCTGTTTCATCTGCGCTTTTTTCTCCGCCGCCGTGGCCGGCTCGTGATCGATGCGCTGGTACTGATTGTAGAGCGGTGACTTCACGTCCTCATACCAGAGATCGCGTGAAGTGACCTGCACGTACGACAATGAAGGTGCTTTTTGAATCGAGGGCGCATAACCCCAGGCACCTCCCAAATCAAAAACGCCCGCAGGAGCCCGTCCGTCCCCTTCTGTCTTAATCGTCGCTCCTGCCGGAACCGGATGCAGGCCCCTCCCCCATACGAGGCCCTTCTTGCCAAGACGTCCCGTCCAGGGCGTACCAACGACCGCCCAACCTCCGGACTTCCGTTCAAAAAGCGTTAGCTTAACATACGAGGAATTCCACCCGTCTGCCGTCCCGACAAGAACCTGCGTCGACGCAGCCGGAATTTCAAA
>JAGNMT010000362.1 GCA_017991025.1 Verrucomicrobiales bacterium | reverse complement strand
GTTCAGGAAGAGCCGCGCGACGGTCTCTACAGTGATCGACACGGAGAGACCGACTACTCGTACTCACTCGTAACTACAGGCGGCACCGTCATGCAGGGCGTAAACCGTAGGCTAGACCTCCTCGACGACCTCTTCCCCTACGCAACCCCTCCAAAATACGGACTCATCGACATGACCGGGCGCGTCATCGTGCCCCCGACTTGGGACGAGGTGAAGATCCTTTCGCCAGACTGGATCTGGTTTCGTCTCGGCGACAAGTGCGGATTGGCCGACACGACTGGACGCATTCACATTGCACCCACCTGGGATAGTTTAAAGATCCTCGAAGTGGATTCCGGTCGCCTCGGCGAGGATGGAGAGAGTGTCTTGATCGGGTCATGGAACCGGGGCGGAGACTCGATTCTTTCCCCCTGGATCGAGGCTTACCGCGAAGGAGGTGGAGGGATCGTCATCTTGCAGATGGATGGAACGCCTGCGATCCCAGAGACCATGCCCGATGCCAGTTACATCGATTTCTACGACCGCGATCGCATCGTCATCAAGGAACCCGATCCTCAGGGCGGATTCCTGCTCAGTCTCTACGAACCGGCAACAGGGAAGAAGCAACCCTTTCCTTCCGCCGAGAAACTACGATGGAACTGGAATACTGCGGCGCTCGGCTTCATCTGGTTGCAGAACAAGGAGACGCTGAGGTGGCATCTGAGGGGAAAAGATGGAGAAGACTACGGCCACTCCCAACCCGAACTCGAAAAGCCGGAGGGCTGGGGATTCATCGAAGAACGCGGTCGTCTCCACAATGAAGGGGGATGGTTCCACATCGGCACGGACGGCAAACCGATCTCAGGCGAAAAATGGGAGGAGGCGCAAGATTTTGCCGAAGGCAGAGCCGCTGTAAAACGCGCTGGAAAATGGGGCTACATCGGACTCGATGGAGCCATGATCACGGAGCCGACCTATGAGGAAGCGAACGACTTCAGTCGCGGCCTCGCCGCCGTGAAATTGGAGGGGCGATGGGGATTTATCAATCCCGCAGGCGAGCCCGTGATCGCGGCGATCTGGGATGAAGTGACGGCCCCGGAATCCGAAGCAGTCCCCGGCTTCTATCGCTGGTTCGGCGAAGCGGGTGCAGAAGATCCACCCGTGGAACCGCCATATCTCGATGTCGCGCAGGTGAAAATCAATGGCGCGGCGGCTCTGATCGGTCGGGATGGCAGATTGATCATCGACCCGCGACTGCCGGAAGTGCCGCGTGAGGGTGACGCCTATTTGAATGGCGAGGACCAGATGATCGTGATGCGTTGGGGCAATGGAGTAGGGTTGGAGAAGAGAGAATGGTATGCGTGGTCCGACCTTGCGTGGCTTGAAAATGACGAGCCTTTCCAGATCAGCCCTGCGTTTCGATGGCAAGTCCGGGAGCAAGATTATGAGAAGGCTAGGGAACTGGCGAAACAAACTGCAGCAATCTGGGATGAAGTGAGAGGCTCTGGAGCAGAGAATCGAGGCGCGCGAATTCGTCAGTTCTGGAAAACAGACGGATTGGGACAGAACCTAGATCAAGCGAATTGGGTTCTCATCAATCAGATGGGAAAACCGCTCTCTGAAGGCAACTGGATTCGCCCCAAAGTGAATCGCACTTCCGATCCCTTCTCAGGTGGCCTCATCCACGCCCGAGGGCAGAACGACAAATACGGACTGATCCGCAAAGACGGCACCACCATCATGGAACCCCGCTTCGACAACATCAACTGGGTCGCACCGAAGATCGCCGCAGTCTGGAATCGCGATGACGGAGGCCTCATCACCGCTGAGGGCGAGTGGCTTTTTCAGGACAATGAGACCGCTCGAATCGCCCGATTTGTGCGCCCGACCGATTCTCAATTCCGTCACGGGCTGGCGGTCATCGAAGACGTTCCCCAATGGGGTTATGCCCGCCTCAACCGCACCGCACCCACTCAGGAGAAGCCATGAAACGATCCTACCTACTCGTCACTCTACTTTCCGCCGGTCTGATCTTTGCCGCAGTTCATCGTGTCCATGGCCTGACCGTGGCCGAGCAGGCCGAGGACTTTTACCAGCGAGGCCTTGCGGCAGAAAAGCGCGAGGATTTTATTGCAGCGGGGAACTGCTACACTCTGACACTGCGGGTGAACCCCGGTCATGCGGAATCGCTCGCGAGGATGGCGGATCTGGAAGAGCGCAATGTCTTCGGTACCGAGGCGAAGGCGAAGGTCATCATTCTCCCGAATCTGGAATACAATGTAACAAACCGGGATGCGGCGGAACGAGAGGCCAAATTTTCGGACACCCTCGCACTTTTAGAAAGACTGACTGGCCTTGACATCGTTCTCGAAACAGATGGCGAGCCCATCCTCCAACACTCACTGTATCTCAGAGAAGTGAGTCTTGATGAGGCGCTAAGCCAGATCGCCACCAAGGCCGGCCTCACCGTTTCCTACGAGCGGGATCTCATACACCTGTCGCCCAAAACGGGCCTTCCTCGAGCCAGTCCAGAAACCCGGGCCACACTCTCACGATTGAACGAACAATTCCAGGCGGCACTCGCTGCCCTGTCTGCTCCGGGCAAAGCCGAATTGGAAAAACTCGCTGCCACTTACGATTCCGCATTAGTCGCGATCTCCAGTGCCGTCGGTGCGAACCCGGACGAAGTTGCCGTCGTCAATGCGGAGCGATCGAAGGTTGGCTACACGATCCGTTCACTGATTGCAGCCGACCAGCCGGGTTCCTTCAGCACGGGGGCGGAGGGATGGGCTCTCTTCGATACCAAGGGTGCCAAAACGCAGCCGGTCGATCACCATGCGGCGGGATACCTCGACGGAAAAGATCTCATTCAGGGATCGGATTATTATTTCTCTGCCCCGCAGTCTGTTCTCGATCAAATACACGAGGCAACCCTCGAAGACTCCATCTCATTCGACTTTTACACCACAGGCAGTGACATCGGTAAAAAGGACACTTTGGTTCTGGAGTCTCCCGGTATGACGCTTGTCCTGCCCGTGTCGAACCCGCCGAACCGCGAGTGGAAACAGTTCTCCTATCGCTTCGATCCATCTGCCGGGTGGAAGATCGGAATGATCGGCAAACTCGGAAAGAAGCCCGCCAAAACTTCCGAGATCCAACGTGCACTGGCCACTGCGACAAAGCTCTACATTCGCGGTGAGTGGAAAACCGGTCCCGACGCAGCGCGGCTCGACAACGTCTCCATCACTGCGACTGGCACACCAGTGAACTCGTCGCCCACAACTGGAAAACCATCGCTCACCTCAGTCGCACCGTTTACGCCCGGACCGCCAGCAATTACCCCCACGATGCTGGAGAAGAAGCCAGTTCCCTCGACCGCCGAGGCATTGGGAAAGCCCGATTCGACACCGGTCCAGCCCGATCCAAAAGCGGACTTCAAGGGATGGTTGAAGACGGTTCAGCTCGTCCATGTCACCGGAAACAAGTTCACCATCAATGACGACGAAGTCCTACAACTCAATCCTTCAGCAGGTCTGGCTCGTTTTAAGCCAATCAAAATTGATTTAGAAAATCGGACCGTGACCTGGGAGCGCCCTGACTTCACCGCAAAGTTAACCGTGACAGCTGACCTCAAAAGTTTCCAGTACGCCCACAAGACCGACGAGACGGAAGTGAAGGGAAATCGCGTCGAACCTCGCGATCCGGCGATCTTCGATGGTAAGCCAGCGACTCAACCGGCACCAGCCTCTGTTCCGAAACCCCTTGCCCCGAAACCCATTGCGCCAAAACCCAGCACCGCGCCACCAGTCAAGCCTCAGGAAAACAGTCTCGGGATGAAATTCGTCCCAGTGCCCGGCAGCAAAGTGCTTTTTTGTATCCACGAGACACGCCGACAGGATTACGCTGCCTTTGCGACGGCGGTTCCCGGCACCGATGAAACCTGGAAGACCGCGCAGCGAAATGGAGTGCCGTGTGGCCACCGGGACGATCATCCCGTCGTCGGAGTGAGCCGGGATGAAGCTCGAATATTTTGTGATTGGTTGAGCAAGAAGGAAGGGAAAGTGTATCGCCTGCCGAGCGATGAAGAATGGAGCCTCGCGGTGGGTGTAGCGGAATTCGAGAAACGCACGGCGGAGTCCACTCCTGAGTTGCTGAACATGAAAGAGAAAACCCGGTTCCCATGGGGAGACAATTATCCGCCCAATGGAGGCGAACCCGTCGGGAACTACGCGGACACGAAGTGGAAAGAGACTTTCCCCTCCGAAGGGATCGTCGAGGGCTACACGGATCACTTCGACACCACCGCGCCGGTGATGAGCTTCAAAGCCAATTCATTCGGTCTTTTCGACTTGGGCGGCAATGTGTGGGAGTGGATCGATGATCCCTGGCAGGGAGCTGCTCTGGGCGGTCCCGTCGTGCGCGGTGCAGGGTTCAGTTCCTCCGGTCAGGGAGCATTACTCTCCTCCCGTCGTTCCCGCAGCGGTCTCCCCCGCCCCCCAGATACCGGGTTTCGGGTGATAATAGTAATAAAGTAACTGTACGACCGTCACGAGAAAAACCGGGACTTCGGTCGAGCCTCTGTTTTCCTCTTGAACTGCCAGAACTGCCAAACGCTGGCAGGCCACCACGGGAAGGGCTGGGGCTGAACAACCCACTCCAGACAATGGAGAACGGGAGGATTCCTTTTAAAAAAAGGAACGGAGCGGACGGGACTCGAACCCGCGACCTCCGCCGTGACAGGGCGGCGTTCTAACCAACTGAACTACCGCTCCA
>JAGNMT010000361.1 GCA_017991025.1 Verrucomicrobiales bacterium | reverse complement strand
GATGGAAATTTTTTCCGCCGGTGTCGGCTCGCCGGAAGGGGCGCTGCAAAGATCCCTTGAGGGCGCGGAGGGAGGCTCATTGATTATCGAAAACCTCGCGGCACTCGGTCCCGGAGACCAGATCGAGTTGGTAAGCCGGATTGAGTCTACGAGTAGCGGGTTTCCAAGAATCCTCGCCACCTGCGGTCCGGATCTTCACGATGCGGTGACGCGAAGGGAATTCCGGAGTGATCTTTATTACCGGCTTCAGGTGTTGGAAATACGTCTGCCACCCCTGAGGGAGCGCCTCGAGGATCTCCCGGTTCTCACCGAATTTTTTGTCGCCCAACTCGCACCCGGGCGAATCGTCGAGACGACTGAAGAGACCTTAAAACGCCTCATTGCCCACGACTGGCCTGGAAATCTGAGAGAATTGAGAAACGTGATTTCCTATGCCCTCACTGCCGGTGCCGGAGCATCGCAGATCAGCCCCTCAAACCTGCCACCCTACTTCTTTGACGAAAAAGGAGTGAGCACCACGACGAAAAACGAATTGCCTGTTAAGTTGTCTCAGGAACTCAGCCACTGGTTGGACGATAGCCTTCGCGGAGAGGTAGTGCCTAGTTACGACGAGCTCTCGAATAAACTTGAGGCAGCACTTCTCCGCGATCTCCTGCGCCGCTTCGATGGTAAACTCGCCCGCCTTGCCAATGAGTTAAAAGCAAACCGATCCACCCTCAGGCGAAAACTGGGAGGGACGGCGACGCCCCGGTGATCGATATCCGGTCAAGCGGTGGTCAAAAATTATCCACTTCCCGGATTCTTATTCAGCGCTCTTGCCGAGACTGAGGAAATCGTTTCTATGGACGATTGATCACACAATCCTGCATGAGTCGCCTTTCCAGAACCTGTTGCTTCATTTCCTCGCTCCTGGCCGTCGCCGGTTTTGCCTGCTTCACCGCTCCGGCCTCCGCCGCTCCTCCGGTCCCGGGCAGCGAGGAGCCCGCTCCGGTCGAAAGCACTCTCGATACGGTCGTCGTCACCTCCGAGTCCCAGGACCCGCCGCCGGCTGCCTTCACCAGCGACGCCTCGAGCACGCTCGAGACTCCCCTTGTCGTGACCCCGACCAGAGAGGTCACTTCCGTTGCCACCACCCCATTCTCGGTCGACGTCATCAGCAAAGAGGAAATCACGGATCGCCTCGGACGCACTCTACCCGAACTACTAGGTGAGACTCCTTCGGTGATGGTGCAGAAGACCGCCCACGGCCAGGGCTCTCCTTTCATTCGCGGCTTCACCGGCTATCGGAATCTCGCTCTCATCGACGGTATCCGGCTGAACAATTCCGCCTTTCGCGACGGTCCCAATCAGTATTGGAGCACGATCGATCCCTATTCGGTGAGATCCATCGAATTAGTAAAAGGTCAGGGCTCCGTGCTCTATGGAAGCGACGCCATCGGAGGGACCGTGAATGTCCTTACAGCAAGGCCACTTTATGCCGAGTCCGGCTCACTTGTCGGAGGACGGACCTACGGTCGACTCTCCTCGGCTGAAGACAGCTACACCGGCCGTTTCGAGACTTCCGTTTCGGAGGCCGACCAGTACGGCTTCCTTTTTGGTGTGACCGGAAAAGACTATGGCGACCTGCGAACCGCCGGGCAGGGACGAAATCCGAAAACCGGATACGACGAGTGGGATTTTGACATGAAAGGAGAGATATTTCTGAACAACGACACCCGTCTGACCCTCCTGCATCAGCATGTCGAACAGGACGACGCGTGGCGCACCCACGCGACGATCTACGGAATACCGTATCGCGGCACCACGATAGGCGACGACCAACGCCGCTCACTCGATCAGCAGCGCGTCCTGACCTACGCACAACTGGAAGGGACTCCCTCGGGAGCCATCGACCACTACCTCATCAGCGTGAGCCATCAACGGCAATCGGAACAGCAATACCGGGTTCGATCCATTACGGACAAACGGAGTGATGTTCAGGGATTCGACGTGGACACCTATGGCACCATGGCGGAGTTCTCATCGGAGAGTGATCTGGGCTACTTCACCTATGGAGCCAGTTATTATCTGGACCGGGTCGATTCCTTCAAAAACAACTTTAACGCGGCAGGGCGTTTTACCGGTGCCTCCATCCAGGGACCCGTGCCGGACAATTCAAGCTATCATCTCGCCGACGCATTCGTGCAGGACAAGATCGAGTTTGGCGACCGGCTCGATCTCTGGCTCGGAGGACACTTTACCTATGCCCGTGCGGAAATCGGACGGGGGGAGGATCCCGTTAAACGAATTCCCTTTGCTCTGACCGACGAGTGGACCAGCACCGTGGGCAGTAGCCGATTCGTCTACGATCTCAATGATGACAAGTCGCTCGCTGCCTTTGGCGGTATCTCTCAGGGATTCCGCGCACCGAACCTCTCGGACCTCTCCCGGCTCGATCTCGCCCGCACTGGCGAGATCGAAGTACCAGCACCGGGAGGGCTCGAGCCTGAACAATTCACCTCCTTTGAGATCGGATTCCGTGGTGACACGGGATCCACCAGCGCATCACTCGCCTATTACTACACTGACATCCGTGGTCTCATCGTCGGAAGCCGCACTGGCCGCATCGTTGACAAATCCTTTGAAGTAACGAAGAGCAATGCAGGCGACGGTTATGTCCACGGAGTGGAATTTGAGGTCGAACAGGGTCTGACCGATCAGTTGACCCTCTTCGCCTGGCTTTCCTGGCAGGACGGCGACCTCACGATGGGACCCTTAACGGAACCAATGAGCCGCCTCATGCCCTTTACCTCAGAGGCGGGGGTTCGCTGGACCACCCTCGACGGCGATCTTCGCCTGGAACTGCTCGCGCTCGGCGCGATGAAACAAAACGATCTACCAGCCCGGGATCAACTGGACACCCAGCGCATCCCACCGGGCGGGACACCCGGCTACGTCATCACGACTCTGCGCGGGTCCTGGGACACTGGCAACGGACTGACTCTCACCGCCGGACTGGAGAACCTCACCGATGAGATCTACCGGGTCCACGGCTCCGGAATCAACGGACCGGGCCGGAATCTCATTATCGGCGCGGAGTGGAAGTTCTAAAAACAAAAAACCCGCCGCTGCATCGGCAACGACGGGCTCCTGAAAGATCACAAAAGGATCGCAGAACTACTAGGCCTTGGGCTTGTCACCTTCGGCTTTTGGCTTAGCTGCGTCGCCTTCGCCTTTTGGCTTAGCTGCGTCGCCTTCGGGCTTAGCTGCGTCGCCTTCGCCTTTGGGCTTGGGCTTGGGCTTGTCACCTCCGCCTTTTGGCGGCTTTGGCGGGACGGAAAGCTCAGCCTTGTCGAGCTCTCCATCCTTGTTCTTGTCCATTCCCGTAAAACGCTTACCCACGTCTTTGCCATCGGCCTTGGCCTTGGCAGCCATCGGACCAGCTTCGAACTCGGCTTTGGAAATAGTTCCGTTCTTGTCTTTGTCGAGGGCTTTGATCATGGCATCGGCGCGCTCCGCCGGAGTACCGCCCTTGCCCTTGTCTCCGCCCTCAGGTTTTGGTTTTTTAGCTTCTTCAGCCTGTGAAAGGCCAACTGCCAATCCGGCCACAAGCGTGGTCGCTGCTACGAGGAATTTTTTCATCAATTTATTAAGTCTCTATTTGAGTTTAGCGGGGAGATCTCCTCCCCGGCGATAAAACGTCCCGCTCCGAAAATAGTTTCGGATTTTTTCTTTAATTCGAACTTTTTTTCAACGCCTCTTCCATAAGCTGGAATCCCCGATGAATGAGACTGACTCTGTCCTCCAGCAGACCGGCGCTTAGGAGGGCATTGTCGAGCAACTGGCCGGCGACCAGCTTCGCCAGGTCCGGGCTCGTCTCCCGGGCCGCCGCCAGAGCATGAATGAGCCCGTGCCGGGGGTTGATCTCCAACTCCACCTTCAAAGGGGGAAGCGGCTCGCCGGGATTCATAGCCTGCATCATCTGCCGCATCTGGGCGTTCATCCCGTGGGCCGGGGTCAAAACCGCTGCAGGACTGCTGACGAGGCGTTTCCCGGAGGCCACTTTTTCAACACGATCCCCCAGCTCGGCTTTGAGAAACACACAGAGACCCTCCATTTCGCTCTCTCCGAGAGGCGTCCCTTCGAGGACGATGCTGTCGTCGTCTTCCAGTTCGAGATCAGCGCTCGCAGCAGAAACAAGATCTTTTCCCTCAAATTCACGGAGGTGCTGGAGAAGGTATTCATCAATGGTATCGAGCAGGTAAATAACCTCGAGCCCGCGGGACTTTAATGCTTCCAAATAGGGGCCGGCTTCTACGGAGGCTCGGTCGGCTCCGGTGAGGTAGTAGATTTTCCCCTGTCCGTCCTTCGCCCGGGTGACATAATCTTCGAAGCCGGTCAGAGTGCCCGGATCCGTCATCGAGCTCTCGAAGCGCAGCAACTTGGCCAAGCCTTCCCGATGCTCGTAATCGACAACGACACCCTCCTTCAGGAATCGACCGAACTTGGCATAAAATTCCCTGTATTTGTCGGTATTGTCTTTGGCTTCGCCGTCGAGAAATTTGAGAAAACGCTTGGTGACGACCCGGTTCAGTTTCCTGACAAGACTGCTGTCCTGCATGGATTCGCGGCTGATATTGAGCGGGATGTCCGCACTATCAATGACACCACGTAGAAAACGGAGCCACTCCGGAAGCAGGCCAGCCGGCTTGTCGTCGATGAGAATGTTCCGGCAATAGAGTGAAACGCCCGGCTCCATCTGGCCCATACCCCAGAGCTCGGTGTTTT
>JAGNMT010000360.1 GCA_017991025.1 Verrucomicrobiales bacterium | reverse complement strand
CCTTCTTGCGTTTACGGGTTGCATTCAAGTCTCATTTTTACCTATGAAAGCCCTCACTCTCACGGCCTACAACCAATTTGAATTCAGCGACGCCCCGGAACCGGAAATTTCGGACAACGAAGTCCTAATCTCAGTAAAAGCCTGCGGGATCTGCGGGTCGGACATTCACGGCATGGACGGCAGCTCCGGGCGCCGCATTCCACCCATCATCATGGGGCACGAAGCGGCCGGAGAAATTTCACGGGTGGGAAAAGCGGTGAGGAAATGGAAAGTCGGCGACCGGGTGACCTTTGACTCCACGGTCTGTTGCGGGAAATGCCCTTCGTGTCTCGCCGGTCAGGTAAATCTCTGCCCAAACCGGAACGTGCTCGGCGTCTCCTGCGGCGACTACCGGCGGAACGGAGCCTTTGCCGAATTCGTGAAAGTGCCCGAACACATCCTCTACGCGATCCCCGGCGATCTCTCCTACGACCACGCGGCCTTCGCCGAACCGGTCTCGATTGCGCTCCACGGCGTCAATCGCCTCCCCATGAAACCCGGAGATTCCGCCGTCGTGATCGGGGCCGGGCTGATCGGTCTTCTTGTCGTCCAGGCGCTCAAGGCCAAAGGAGCCGGCATTGTCATCGCCGTCGATCTCGACGAAAAACGGCTCGCGCTCGCGAAGGAGCTGGGCGCGGACGAGGTCCTGATTTCCAATGACGATGTGCCCGCCAGAGTCCGGGAGATTGTCGGCAATCCCGACGGAGCCGACGTCGCCCTCGAGGTGGTCGGGTTCGGCCCCACGATCAAACTCGCCGTCGAGTCGGTTCGCAAAGGCGGCAGCGTCAGTTGTGTCGGCAACCTCAAAGCCGAAGTACCCTTTCCGCTTCAGTTGCTCGTCACTCGCGAACTCAGCCTGTTCGGAAGTTGCGCCTCCGCCGGAGAATACGGGGAAGCCGTCGAAGCGGTCGCCTCGGGCAAGATCAAAGTGGAACCACTCATCTCCGCCATCGCGAAACTCGAAGACGGGGCCGACTGGTTTGCCCGCCTTCACCGGAACAACGAAGGTCTCATGAAAGTGATCCTGAAGCCGTGAATCCTCTGCATCCTGAAATCCTGATCCGCTCACACCCCTTAATTCGCCTTGTGGCACTGTTTTGGCTGACGGCCTCAACCGCCGCCAATGCCGCCACCGAAGAATGGCTCTATCTCGACAACGGGAAATTGCGACTCGGGGTGAACCGCTCGGCCGGAGCCGCCCTCGGATGGCTGTCGGAAAGCGGGCGTGATGAAAATATCCTCAACCGCTTCGACCTGGGTCGCTACGTCCAGCAGTCCTGGTATGGTGCCTCTGATGGCAGCGACTGGAATGGCAAGCCATGGCGCTGGAATCCAGTCCAAGCCGGCAACTGGCAAAACGCTCCCGCCGAACTGACCTCCTTTTCGCTCAATGGATTTACCATTGAATCCGCCTCGGTTCCAGTGCACTGGGCGACCGGCGAACTTCTGCGGGAGGTCAAACTCCGCCAGAAAATCGTGCTTCAGGACTTCATGGTGCGCATCGACTACGAGATGGACTATTCCGGCACCGTCACCCATCCGCTTCAGGATCAGGAATTGCCGGCTGTGTTCGTCAATGCCGGCTACCTGAATCTTCACTTCATTGCCCCTGGCGAGCCCGAGCCGAAAACCCTGGTCCCGGGCTGGCCGAATGAACGCTACGAGATCGCCCAGCCCTGGGTCGCCTACACTGACAAGACAAACCGCGGCATCGGCATCCTCGTTCCGGGAATCGAAACCATCACCTGCTATCGCGCTGAGGGCGATCCTAACAATCGCGCTAAATCCGCCTGTTCCTACGTCGCGCCGGTCAAACAACTCGTCATCAAGCCGGGATTTGCCTATCGCTACACGGTCTATCTCACGCTGGGAACCCTGCCCGAGATCAGGCACCGCTTTGCGGAGAAAATGAAATCCCCCTAAATCGACTTGTAACGGACCTTGTTCCCGTCCTTTCCCATGGGCCTGTCATCTACCCGCGGCAGATTACCGAGAGTCGTCTCATCATCACCTGAATGATTGCTCCGGGCCGGGGCACGATTGCGCCTGTCCTCGGCCTCATTGACTTTGAGTTCCCGTCCGCCCAGACGCTTGTCATTCAAAGCGGCGATGGCAGCTTCCCCCTTTTCCCGGTCAGCCAGCGTTACGAAAGCAAAACCGCGAGGCTTACCCGTCTCCCTGTCATGCGGACGATAGAATTCGACGAGCGGTTCGAACTCGGCGAAGGCTTCGCGAAGTTCATCCTCTGAGACGTCGTACGATAGATTTCCAACGAATAGCTTCATATATCTTGTGGGTTCTCCGCAAGTGCGCCCGTACCAAACGAGCATCGCGACTAAGCCAGCTATTCAAAAATAAAAGGACCTAACAAACGACTAATACCCGAGCGGGCTTAACTTGGACTGAGTGCCCTCTACCCGTTAGTCCACTTTGAATAGGAATTCCAGACTCTTTTTCTCAGACCTCATATTTGGTAACAATAAACGTAGCGGCACTGGAAGACGCAATCTGGACTACACCTTTGCGAGGGTAGATCGGGCAACTGACAAAGAACGATTCTTCGCACGGAGGCCGGGACGAGTCACCGCCATTTCCAGCAGAAGGAATACCGCATTTTCTGCCGTGACATGACATCAAAATTATTGAAAATATGATAATTTGAACGATTTTCGATTCCCTCCGTCTTCCATGCACCTACATTCACACTCCTCAGGAGGCACGCCCCCTGTCCGGGCAATGACCCTGATCGAAGTCACCCTCGTGATCGCGACCATGCTCGGCATCATCAGCGTGACTTTCGTCGGCACCTTATCGTACAAGGAAGGCGCAAACCGCGCGATTTGTATTCAGAATGTGGCCACGGTCCAAAAGGCGATGCGTTGTTATTGCCATTTTCAGGAGCTTGAATCGGGACGTCCCATCCCTGATCTCAAGAAACGACTCATGACCGACTCGGAATTCTTCCAGGCGGAGCCCACTTGCCCGTCCCACGGCACTTACTCCTACCACAAAGGCAGCGTCCCCGGTGTCGGAACGCTCTTCATGCAGTGCTCCATCGAGGACCATCAGCCAAAAAACACCTACAGTTGGTAGGATTCCGCTACAATGGATAACCCGGCCCTCCCAATGTTCAGGAGTGGGGTGGATCAGTCTTTTTCTTCGTGCCCGTGCTCCCGGCAACGGGCGGCTTGGCGTCCTGACCATTCGATGCCTTTTCGGAAGTACTGCCTTTTGACGGCTGGGCCGCAGGCTGATCATCAGCGCATCCGATGGCACCGAACAAGGGTGCCGTAAGCACGGTGATACCCGCCGCAGCAGCGGCTCGCTGCAGGAGCGAATGCTTCCGCTTTTTCTCGGTGTCGCCAAAACGGGCGCGACGGATCTTGAGCGAGTTCCCCTCATGAATGCGGTAGACGACGTTCCTTACCTCGTCGTCGCGGAAGAACTTTCCTCCGGCCTGATGCACCCGGTACCAGAGATGATAATCATCGGCCCCGAGTCCGATCGCACGCTCCTGGTAGTTACCGGCACGGCGCGCGACCTCAGCGCGGATGAGCACGGATGAATGCGGCAGCATATTGTCGTCGGAGTTGCCGGTAAACATAGTCTCGACCCCTTTGTTCGGCCAGTGCAGGCGCGGGGTGATCTCGCCGTCCTCGTGAGTGAGAAGAAGACAGCCGTAAACATCGACTTTCTTCTGATCCATCATGTAAACCGCCCTCTCCAGGTAGGTCGGCATGAGTTGGTCGTCGTAATCGAGGGGCTTGTAGAACTCCGTATCGCACTCGGCGACAGCCTGACGATGCAGCCAGCTGCAATGTTCGATATCGGGCTCGAGACCGGTGCAAATGAGCGGCAAACCGTAACGCTTCGCAAGAGGTTCAGCAAAGGCCCACGGTCCATCGACGAGCAGTTTCACTTTGAATTTCCGGTAAGTCTGCGAGGCGAGACTGGAGACCGCGTCGTCGAGCTTCGCGAGATCAGTCCCCTTGTGAATGCGCAGCCCCACCGTGACACGCGCCTCCGGATGATGTAGTGAAGTGCCGGTCATTTCCGCGAGAAGGTGACGGTGTGCGGAAACATAACTGGCTCCCAGCGAGAGGTTCGCAGCCGAAGCGAGGCAGTTCACGCCTGAGAGCGTCGCCGCCTTGAGCAGCGCACGATGGGCTTCCTTCGCGAGTTTTTTCGGATTGGAGTCCCAGTCGATAAGATAGCCGTTGTAGCCGTTCTTCACGAGATCAGCAATGCCGCAGGTCTTCGTAACCACGACCGGAATGCCGCAACTAAGAGCCTCGGCAGCGGTGAGGAGATAGCCCTCCTTCTCGCTATTGCCAAGAAGGACATGGCAGCCATCGAGACGGTGCCGGTAGTTGAAGGGATTAAAATCGAGAGGACGTATGTCGAGACGGTCAGCGACCCCGAGCTTCACCGCGAGTGCTTTCACACTCGCGAGGGCCTCCGCCTGAAGGCGTTGCGTGTATTCGAGCCCGGCGGTATCTGCTCCGGTCCAAGCCCGGATCACCATGCGTGGCTCGGCGGCAAGGAGATAGGGCAAAGTCATGATGCCCTTTGACTCGAGCGGACGGCCCATCCATCCGACAACGAGGCGTCCCCTCGCATCGTAGTCGCCCTTAACAGCGGCAAACTCGGAAACCGGCGGTGTCATAACCCCGAGAACGCGATGGCCTTTTTCCTTTGCCCAGTCGGAATAACGGTCGAGGACCTTCTGTGAAAA
>JAGNMT010000359.1 GCA_017991025.1 Verrucomicrobiales bacterium | reverse complement strand
CCACTCCAACCCGCGCCAGTCGGGATTAAAATCGGTCTCCAGCACCTCGGGGAAATGATGGAGGATGGCCATAAAAAACTCGCGCCAGGCGAGTTGTTTTTGAAAAGTCTGGATCGAGATCCGCTCGGCACCGGACTTCACGACCGCAAGGGCTTCCTCCGCGCGGTGAAAAACCTCCCGCACAGAGAGAGTGCCGTAACGAAGGTCTGCCCCGAGATGCGACGTCGCGTCTGCCGCCGGGTCGTTGCGCTTCCCGGCGTAGGATCCGATCGCAGACTCAACGGCGTTCTGTAGCCGCGCCCGGGCGGCCTTTTCTCCCGGCTCGCGCAGTAAATCGCCCCGAAAACTGAGCCCCCAATCGGTCAGAGTCGGCACATCTCCCTGGAAAATCGAAGAAGGTGTCCGCATTTTCCGCACGGTTTCCACCACGCCGGGCTTCTCCTGTGCGAACCAGGTCCGCGAGTAGGGCGTGTAGACCTTGTAGGGATTTCCGGTCCCGGTCAGGACTTCGTGTGGCTCGTGGAGGACAACATCCTGAAAGTCGTGAAACCCGATGCCCTTCTCGCGACAGAGTTGACGTATCGATTTTTCAACCTCCCTGCCATAAGGATCGGGATCGCGGTTGAGGTAGATGGCATCTGCCTGTGACTCATTGATCAGATTTTCCAGTTCCGCCCGCACTCCACCGCGTCGGAAAATGAGCCTGCCTCCGATATGGTCAATATTTTTCGCCAGTGAAGCGAGGCACCCGCAGAGAAAGGCCTGTCTCCCGGGACCGGTCCATTGATGAGCCCCTTTCCAGGAGCTTGATACATAGACCGGCACGACAGAATCGGAATCCATTGTCGCCCGCTGAAGGGCAACATTATCCGAAAGTCGCAAATCGCGGCGAAACCAATGAATTACAGTATGGTAGCGGGCCATAGAATCACCAGCTTACGCAGTTCACTTAAAGACGGACGACTAATTTCTGATTTCCCTCTGTGCTTTTATCACCTTTCCATGCCTCCTCTCACTCGCAATTCGCTCCTTGATGAAGGTCGCGGCACCCTGATCCTCGCCTTCCCTCTCATCTTCGGTCAGGTCAGTCAGATGCTCGTAGGCCTATCCGACACGCTCATGATCGGACGCCTCGGCGTCGTTCCGCTCGCGGCGTCGACCTTCGCAAACACGATCCTCTACCTGCCACTGATGCTGGGCATCGGTATGACCATGGCAGTCTCGATCCGGGTCTCGCAGGCTCGTGGAGCGGGGGATACACAGATGGCTAGAGAAGCGCTCCGTAACGGCCTGCTCATCGCTTTCGTGGTGGGCCTGCTGACCGTCGTTCTGGCTTTGGTAACGATCCCCTTCTTCGGCTATTTCGGACAGGAACCGGACGTGGCCGGCGCGGCCGGGCACTACTTCCTGATCGTCGCCATTTCAATGGTTCCGGCAATCGGGTGCATGGCGGTCAAGAATCATGCGGACGCCATGAATCACCCCTGGCCGGCTTTCTGGATAATCCTGGGAGGAGTCGCGCTAAACGTCCTGCTCAACTGGATTCTAATCTGGGGTAAGTTTGGCGTTCCAGCGATGGGCCTGGAAGGAGCCGGTCTTGCCACACTGCTGGCTCGAATCGCGACGCTCGCCGTGTTGATCAACTGGTGCCGGAACTCGAGAACCATGCACGACTGGGTGCCTAGACGTTGGTTCCGTCCGCCCGACGGTCCTTCAATCGGATCGCTTGTGAAGGTCGGCCTTCCCGCGAGTTTGCAACTGCTTGCAGAAGTGAGCGCGTTTGTCATGGCAACTATGCTTATCGGAACGATCGGAAAAATCTCTCTCGCTTCCCATCAGGTCGCAATCACCTGTGCCACGACCGTCTTCATGGTGCCGCTGGGCCTCTCAATGGCCCTGACCGTGCGGATAGGTGAAGCGTGGGGAGCAAAAAGGCTGGATCGCCTCCGTCCGCTGGTGGCGAGCGGTTGGATCATCGGCGCGTCCTTCACGGTGCTGAGCGCTCTCACCATACTGGTGTTTCCCAACGTAATCGCAGGGTGGTTTATTACTGATCCCGAGGCCCGCAGGCTTTCCGCAACCCTGCTGGTAATCTCGGCAGCCTTTCAGTTCAGTGATGCGATGCAGATCATCTCCATGGGAGCACTCCGCGGACTCGATGACGTTCACCTACCGGCCTGGCTTGCCGTTTTCACCTACTGGGGTGTCTCGATTCCGGTCGGGGCGTGGCTCGCCTTCGCACTGGGCTGGGGTGCACCGGGAATGTGGTGGGGCATTACCGTCGGCCTGACCCTGACGGCGATCATGCTGGGATGGCGACTTTGGCGGAAATCGGTAGTGCCGCTCTAAAGCGAAATTCAATCGGCTCACACTCGCCTGTTTGCGCTCTGGCCTCGGCCCGGAAGAAATGCGAAACTCGGGCAGGTCCCAATGATAAATCGACGCACGCCGCTGTTCTGCCTCTCTACCGTTGCGGCATTACTGTGCCTGTCAGGGGCGGCGGAGGATAGTCCCGGGACAGTCCTTTTCTCCCGCGACGTGCTGCCGATCCTCTCCGATACCTGCTTCCAATGCCACGGACCCGATTCCGGAAAAGGGCGCAAAGGGGATCTCAGGCTCGACAAAGAAGATGACGCCAAACGCGACCGCAAAGGCCATCGCGCGATCACTCCGGGAAACCCGGACGCTAGCGAACTAATCCGCCGCCTCCTTTCAAAAGATCCCGACGAGCAAATGCCACCGGCCGAACTGGGTCGTTCGTTAACAACACGTCAAATAGACACCCTGAGCCGATGGATCGCGGGGGGCGCGCCATGGGGAAAACACTGGGCGTTCGAACGAATCGAACGGCCCCTCATCGAGGAAACGAAAGCTCATCCTGTCGATGAACTGGTGCAACGACACCTCAATGGAGCTGGATTCAAGGCCAATCCGCCAGCAGCCAAAGAAGCACTTATTCGCCGCCTTTTTCTTGACCTCACCGGACTGCCGCCGACACCGTCTGAAATCGACGCCTTTCTTTCCGATCAGAAACCCGATGCCTGGGAGCGGCTCGTCGACCAGACCCTCACCTCGCCCGCCTTCGGCGAACGCATGGCCTGGGACTGGCTCGAGGCAGCCCGATACGCCGACTCCAATGGTTATCAGGGTGATAATGAAAGAACGATGTGGCCCTGGCGGGACTGGGTCGTAAATGCCTACAACAAAAACCTGCCCTACGATCAGTTCACCCTTTACCAACTAGCTGGCGATCTGCTGCCCAACCCGTCACAGGAGCAAATCCTCGCGACGGGGTTCAACCGCAATCATATGATCAACGGGGAAGGAGGACGAATCGCCGAGGAAAACCGCATCGATTACGTCATGGACATGACCGAGACAATGGGCACGGTCTGGCTCGGACTCACTCTCACCTGCTGCCGTTGCCACGATCATAAATTCGATCCGCTCACCCAGGCCGACTATTACCGCTTCAACGCTTTCTTCAATCAGACTCCCGTGACCGGAGCGGGGGGTAATCCCCAGACCCCGCCGGTACTCGATATAGCACCGCCCGATGTAATTGCCGCTCGCGACACAGCGAGGAAAGAACTCAACGAACTCAGAGGCCGCGCCGGCAAAGCCGTCGAATCCGAGAAGGCATCCCTTGAGAAAACCATCGCCGCTGCCGACACAAAACTAAAATCTCTCGAAGAGGCCGTCCCAAAGGTGATGGTCATGGCCGACCAAAAGGAGAAACGCAAAACCTTCATGCTTCAACGGGGACTCTACAACGTCCCGGGTGAAGAAGTGAAAATTGGATTACCCGATTCGATTCTGCCTTTACCGGACTCACCCGAACTCAACCGGCTCGATCTCGCGAAGTGGCTCCTCTCGCGGGATCAGCCCCTGACCTCCCGGGTCGCCGTGAACCGCCTCTGGCAAATGCTTTTCGGCATTGGCCTCGTAAAAACGGCGGAGGACTTTGGCGTGCAATCCGAATACCCGCTCCAGCGCGAACTTCTCGACTGGCTCGCCGCCGAATACATGGAATCGGGCTGGGATACCAAAGCACTGCTCAAGATCATCCTCACGAGCGACACCTACCGCCGCAGCTCCGATATCCTTACGCCTTCAGATCACGAACGAGATCCCCAAAACCGCTGGCTCACCCGGGGGCCGCGCTTCCGCCTTCCCTCGTGGATGATTCGCGATCAGGCCCTCGCTGCTTCAGGACTGCTCATAAGAGAGGCAGGGGGAAGACCGGTTTACCCTTATCAACCGGAAGGGATCTGGGACGAAGCTACCTTCGGCAAAAAATCCTATCCGGGAAGCACCGGTTCAGACCTTCATCGCCGAAGTCTTTACACCTTCTGGCGACGCATCGTCGGTCCGACCGAATTTTTCGATACTGCCAAGAGGCAGATCTGTGAGGTTAAGCCCCTGCGCACGAACACGCCCATGCACGCTCTCACGACACTCAACAGCCCCACCTATGTCGAGGCCGGCCGCGCTCTCGCCACTGACCTTCTGAGCGACGAAGCCAACGATGACGCAAGGCTGAAACTCGCCGGGCGCCGGGTCCTCGGGCGCGCACCCTCCGCTGCGGAAGCCGCTATCTGGCGGCGAAGCCTCGACCGGGCGCTAACTGAATTCAAGGCCGACCCCGAGGCGGCCGGACGTTTCCTCGCTCATGGTGCCACCCCAGTCGATCCCGCCCTTTCTCCCGTGACATGCGCCGCATGGACCGCATTATGTCTGAATCTGCTCAATCTCGACGAGACCCTCAACAAGGAAT
>JAGNMT010000358.1 GCA_017991025.1 Verrucomicrobiales bacterium | reverse complement strand
AAAAGATCGCCCCCAGTTTTGCCGATAACTTCTCCGCGCATTCACGGTGGGACATCGAAGCGCCCGGCGGGATGACGATCGGGAAGGACGAACCGTTCCACTGCGGCAGGGTGATTTTTTCCGCTGCAGTGGAAAGTGCACTTGTCACGGCGAGCGTCAGACCGGCGATCAGGAGACTGAGGGAAGCGTGAAGAAGACGATGCATGGATGGATCGTCGCAGGATCTCTCCCGGAGTGGAAGTACACTGTCTTGTGTTCGTGATAGCGCGATAGCGGAGCAATCGGCAGGTGACCGGGGGGCTCCTTTCCGCTTATGCTTTCCTGTAATGGCACTCAAGCGACGATCTTTTCTGGTGGCCTCGACCGCCGGCTTTGCCGGCTACCACTTCGGGCGTGGCTATGCGGAGGCGGCTCAGGCGGGCCTTTCTTCATCGGCGCGTGCCAAACCGGCCAAATCAACGATTCTTTTCTTCCTCTGCGGAGGTGCATCGCAGGTGGACACCTGGGACATGAAGCCTGATGCACCTTCCGCCTATCGGACGCCTTTTCGCCCGATCGCGACATCGGCAGACGGGATTCAGCTTTGCGAGCATCTTCCAATGACGGCGAAGGTGGCGCATCATCTCGCGATCGTGCGTTCGGTCACCGACAAAGGAGAGGCGACGGGGGATCATCATGCCGGGTATTATTACAACCTCACCGGACATGCGCCCGATCAGACCTTCCGAACTCAGGGCAACGATCGCAAACCGCAGGCGACTGACTGGCCTTTCATGGGCAGTGTCATCGGATCGCGTCTGCCGGCGCATCCGTCATTGCCGCAGGTCATTTCCCTCCCGCACATGCCGAGCAAACTGCCCTTCACCCGACCGGGACAGTTTGCCGGAAGACTGGGGCTGGACCACGAGCCCTTTTATCTCAATGGTGATGCGGAAAAGCCAACGCAATTTCAGGCGCCTTCGTTATCCCTTTCCACTGACGGCAAAATCCGGCTCGATGAACGTCGTGTCCTTCTCGAGACCTTGAACGACACCCGGCGGGACTTTGAAAAGATCGGAGCGATGAGCCAGATTGAACGGCTGCATGAAAAGGCGTTCTCGCTGCTCTCCTCGGCTTCGACCGCATCGGCCTTTGATCTCGCGAGCGAGCCGCTCGCATTACGTGAGCGTTACGGGCAAACGATTAATGGAATGAGCCTTCTCATGGCCCGCCGGCTGGTTGAGGCTAAGGTGCCATTCATTACCGTTTTCTGGAAAGAGGATCCCGCTCTCCATGCGAAGTGTAAAAGTGCGGGGGGCTGGGACACGCACGGGAACAATTTTTCCTGCCTCAAGGATGATCTGCTCCCCGAATTTGATCGCGGCTATTCCGCGCTGATCGAAGATCTCGCGAACCGCGGATTGCTGGAGGACACCCTCGTTCTGGTCTCCAGCGAAATGGGGCGTAAACCCCGCATCGGCGATGTCCGCTCGGGAGGGGTCGAAGGAGCGGGGCGCGATCACTGGACCACCTGCATGAGTGTGCTCCTCGCCGGTGGCGGCATTCAGGGTGGGCAGGTCTACGGAAGCACGGATCGCTACGGGGAGTTTCCTGACGAAAAACCGCTCAGTCCTGCTGATGTGACCCGCACCGTTTACCACGCAATGGGGATAGACAATCTTGCCGCCTTGGACCGTGAAGGCCGCCCTTTCAATCTGCTCGATGAAGGGCGGGCACTGGTGGAGTTGTTTTAAGAAGAGGGGACGTCAATCGTGCGGACGGCTCGGCGAGCCGTCCCTACCAAACGGATTCGAGGTGCTGTGGAGGGAATGGTAGGGACGCCTCGCCGAGGCGTCCGCCCCGTCCGCTCACTGAATCGGCTCGACCTTGATGCTGTGTTTTACCGGCTTCAGGTGCCCACGAACGGAGGCATCGAGTTGGGCGTGTTTGGAGCCCACTTTTTTACGAATCGTGTCCAGCGCCGCTCCGAACTCGGCATCCGTTTTTGCGTCTTCGGCGAACATCCGGAAGTTGGTGACAAGACTTTTGATCGCGGTGGTTTCGTAGGCCTCTTTGACGGCCACCGCATCCATGAGGGTTTTGAAACTGGCGTCAAACGGGGTCGTCGTATACGTGGCCGCCAGGTTCACCCCGGCTTCCAGTTGTTCGCGGGTGAACTCCATCGTCGTCTCACCCCAGGTTACCTTCGCTTTGGCGGCGGTGAGTCCGCTGACCTTTAAAGTGAGGCGATTCAGGTCGTCGTTGAAACTCGTGAAGGCAAGAATGCTGCGGGTGCTCCCGGCGTCGGTCGTACTTGCGTCAAAGCAGAAGGGCCAGCGGGTGCTTTCAAGATCGATGATTCCACTCGAGTGGTTCACGACTTGATGGCCTTCGCTTGCGGTCACTTTGTTTCCGGCGAGATCAACAGTAATCGTGCCTATTTCGCCATCGAGACCGAGGGCTTTAAGAAAGGCCGAAGCCATCAGCAATTGCCCGGCAGGGGCGGGATGAAAGCCGTCGCCGCCGAAAGGGGCGTAGGTCGCTCCCAGCGCGGCCTTGGCTTTGGGGAGGGCAGTCATCATCGTGTCGTGCACGTTCGCGAAGGCGAGGCCGTTATCCGACGCTAGCTTTTTCGCGATGTCGCGGAGGTGAGCGAGGTTGTCGTTGTAAATGGTGCCGTCGAGACGACCTTTGAAAAAATCCGGGTCGACCCCGCCCGGAGAGCCGACCGCAATGTGCTGCACCCCGGCCGCCTTGAGCCCTGTGATGACACGCCCCATGTTCGTTTCGTAGGCTTTGCCGATGGCTTCATTGTAGGGCTGATAACTCCCGTCATTCATGCCGTAGCAGGTCGTCGCGACATTCGGAAGAAAGACGGCGAGATCATTGGCAAGTCGTGCCGCAAATCCGTCTGCCCGTTCGCCGCTCCAGCCGAACTGAAAGACCGTGATGTCTTTCCGCCCGGTGCAGGCGAGCAGGTAGCACTCGATGAATTTCGAGTAAATACGCTGCTCCGTGATGCTGTCGCCGATGACGGCAACACGGGCGTTTTCGATGAGAAGTGATTTGGGTGCCGCTGAGTCCGCCGCAAGGCACAGATTCACGGCGAAGAGGACGGAAAATAAGAGGGGGATTTTTTTCATGAGTATTGGAAGCGGCACTTCACTGGATTCGACCGAGAAACTCAAGCGGGAAATCGGCGCAATTGAGACTTTTTCCGGGCCTTCACGAGGACGGTTGATCACTGCCCGGCGAGACGCTTCGCGAGGGCGATGCTTTCAGCGTTCAGGGTCTTCAGCGGCACGACAAAACCCCGGCCGTTCTTCATGATGATCTTCACGGAATCCCCCTCCATTCCCGCATAGCGGGCTTCGATGGCCTTTCCACTGAGATTTGTCCACTGGAAGAATTCGTCGCCACCGGCTTTTGCGCCTGCCTCTTTCAGCTCGCTGAGACGAGCGGTTTCCTTCTCGGAGAGATTCGCCTTGTCGATCACCGCGCCTTCTGTGATCCACTTTTCAATATCCGATATCTCCCGCGATTTGAGAGCGGCACCCTTCCTCGGCATGAAGTCTTCTTCATCCGGCTTTAGTTTGAGGCGCTGCAGGAGGTCGCTCTTGTCAGGGGCACCGGGGCGAATGACGCTGATCTCACCGATTTGAACGTCCCTCATCTCGGCGAGATCATCAAAGGCGATGCCCCCTTCGACCTTTTCCTCATTGCTGTGGCATTTCCAGCAATGCGCTTTCATGATGGGGAGAATGTCGTTCTGATAGTCCACTGCTGCGAGCGTGCCGCAAAAAGAAAGAATAAGAATAAGGACAATCCGGGACAGGGTCATATCGCACACTATATCCTGAGATCGTCCATTTGTGACGTTGATTGCGTCACTTCGCCTCGATCTTCACATCATCGAGATCAAACGCTTCCTGGCCTCCCGACTGCGCGGCCACGATGACGAATTTTCCGGCATGCTGCACGGTTTCGCGCCATGAGTATGCCTGTAGTGTCGGAACCCATCCGGCGGCCTTTGCCTGCACATCAGTCCAGTCGTATCGGATCGTCGTGGAAATGCTCTGCCAGTCAGTCGTGAAGGGCGGGAGCTTTTCAAAGGTCCACTGGGAGACATCTTTGGCAAAGAGCTCAAGTCGCACTGCTCCACCCGGCTTCGGGGCGCGGATCCGGATGCTGATCGTGACTTCGTCACCGCCAAGGATCGCCGGCCAGTCTCCCGGGAGTGGCTGCGTGTGGGCGAAAGGGCGGAGGTTTTTCTCGCGCGAGACCGTGACATAACCTCCGGGATGGTGCGTAATTTTCTCCACGCCCTGCCAGCCTTGTGCGTCCTTATCAAAGGTGAACGAAAGTGCCTCCCGCCGCACGGGTACTTTGGTCAGGGGCGGGAGCTTGGGTTCGGGCAGAGCCGTGTTCACGAGTTCGACTCCCGTGATCGCGAAAAGCTTCGCACCCGGTGCGAGGGTGAGTTTCAGCCTGACATTGCCATCATCCGTTTTGATTTTCTCAACAGAAACGTCGCCGTCGGCAGTCAGGGTGACGGGCTTGCCCGTCTCGCGCAAGGGAGAGGTGGTGAGAATGGCAGGACGGGTCTTGTCCTTGCATTCGTACGCTGCAAACCCGTCTTCACGGAGGCGGGCGAGGCAGAGGCTCGCGCTGCGTTTCCAGCCGAGATGCACGGTAGGGCTGCCTCCGTAGTAGATGAGCAGCTTTCCATCCTGAATGACCGGTGGCCCCGCCTGGGCATAAATGCAGCCGCTGTCGTAGCTGCCCTTTTCACCGAGTT
>JAGNMT010000357.1:2656-4784 GCA_017991025.1 Verrucomicrobiales bacterium | reverse complement strand
CTCCAGCACAGTTCGAATTACTCGGGAAAAGATTTCAAAGTCCTCGCTCCGGGCGGGGCTAACATTCGATTTCTAGGAAAAAAACTCGCGCCCATCGACTCGGTCACGATCTCCGGCAATGTCCTCAGTGACACCGAACTCAACGTCGATCTCCGCGCCTGCACTGACATCACTCTCACCGGAAACAACTTCTTCGCCCCGAATCCCGACAATCTCCACGTTACGGATTGCAAGCGTGTCATCGTGAACGGAAACACTTTCAACCCCCGCGAATTTGATCGCCCGGGTCGGATCGTTTTTGATGCCTGTCAGGATTGCATCCTCTCAAACAACACTTTTCGGGCTCTGAATGCCGAAGGTGGCGCGATCATCGTTCGGGAATCGGCCCGGATGAGCCTCACCGACAATATCCTGACCGAATCGCAAAGCGGTCTGCGCATTGAAAAGTCGAACGACATCGTCGTGAGTGACTGGATCGTTTCGGGATTACCCGAAGGAACGGAGTGGATCTCGAAAGATGGTCAATCGACGAAAATCTCGGAGTCGGGAACGCTGCTCTCGAAGTAGCATCGGCTGGAAGCCCATCCTGCAGGGGAGACCTTCGTCTCTGACATTGCGCCGCTTCAATTCAAACCCTGCGGCCCTTCCTTGACCGGCCCGTCACCGCCGCGCGGCAGAAAGGCGAGATTCAACTTCCATTCCGCCTTGCTCGTCGTGTCGATGATGAGCTGGCAGAGTGAGTGCAGGATTTGCTCATTCAAAACCATTTCGATCCCCTGCCCCTTTTCCGGATGCATACAAATCATTGCCTGGCCCTCAGGATTGGGTTTAATTCCGACACTGAAGAGCAGGGCAGGCGTCTCTCCAAGAGGCAGGTAACTGCTCTCCTGATACTGTGTTTTAAAATCGGCCTGCGAGACGAGTTCCTGATGTTTGATCTCCTTCATCGCCGATTCGACGAGCGGATCGTGCAGCGCCGCTGCTTTCTCCGGAGCAGAACTTTCCTGCCCGGGGTTTTCCGCTGCGAGGAGCTGATTCAGCGTATTCCAGAGGATGACCACGTATCGCCGGGTCATCCAGAATCGAAATTCCTGCCGCTCCTTTGTATTCAAGCGGAAAAGAAGACGATCCTCCGTCGAAACGTAGGAAAGCTGCATCTGGTGCATCTGGCTCATGACGCAAAAGTCGCCGCTCCACCGTCTTCGTCAAGCCTGCTCATAAATCTTAAATAACCCGGAATGGTCGAGATTACCATGACCCATCTCGTGAACAAACTGTTCCCAGAGTCTGCGTGAATTAGCCAGCGTCGATGACTGCATCCCCACCCGCTCGGCCAGCTCACTCATGAGCCGGACATCTTTTAATTGCAACTCGCTGCGTCCACCAGGAGCAAAATCGCGCCGCACCATGCGATCGCCGTGCAATTCCAGGATCCGGCTCTCGGCAAAACCGCCCCGCAACGCCTCGCGCACCAGTCCGGCATCAACCCCGGCCAGTTCAGCCATCCGCAAGGCCTGGGCAACGGCGTCAATGGTCTGCGCGACAATAAGCTGATTCGCCAGCTTCGTGACCTGACCCGCACCCTGTCCCCCCATGTGAGTCACTTTCCCTCCGACGACCTGTAGGACCGGAAGCACACTTTCAAATGCCGCCTTGTCACCGCCGGCCATGATCGTAAGATTTCCCGCCTTAGCCCCGACCTCTCCACCCGAAACAGGGGAATCAATCCACCGGGCTCCGCACGCCTCGACTCTCCCGGCAAAATCGAGCGTCTCCGCATAACCCGTCGTTCCGAAATCAATCACGATCGCCCCTGCGACGAGAGCCGGCTCCAGCATCTCAACGATGGCCGAGACGACATCGGTGTGAGTCAGGTTGAGACAGATGATCCCGTCCCCGACAGCAGCGGCCACCGCCGCAGGATCAATCGCGACATTCATCCCGCGCTCGGCGGCGAGGCGGGCCCGGCCTTCGCTGCGGTTCCAGACGGTCAGTTCCGCACCGGCATCCTGCAAATGCCCTGCCATAGGCCAGCCCATATTACCGAGGCCGATGAATCCGATCTTGTAAGCTTTGAGAGTTTCGCTCATGTTCGCACGCTAACCCTTTTCAAATCAGGAACAAGAAC
>JAGNMT010000357.1:0-2556 GCA_017991025.1 Verrucomicrobiales bacterium | reverse complement strand
TTCGGCGGGGCGGTCATGCCGGACTGCGTGAGCGACTCGACAAAGCGCACTCCCCAAACCACCTATGGCATGACCAAGGTGATCGGCGAACTGATGATTAACGACTACTCGCGAAAAGGCTTCCTCGACGGACGCTCCGCGAGACTTCCCACGATCATCATTCGCCCCGGCAAACCGAACGCGGCGGCCTCGAGCTGGGCGAGCGGCATGTTCCGCGAACCGCTAAACGGAGAACCCTGCTACCTCCCCGTCCACCGCGACCAACTTCACCCGGTGCTTGGCTATCGTGATGTCATTGATTCCTTCATCGCCCTTCACGAGGCCGACCCGTCATTGATCGGAGACGACCGCGCCTTCGGGCTGCCCAGTCACCGCATCACCGTAGCGGAGGGACTCACGGTGATGGAGCAAATCGCTGCCGAAGCCGGGATACGCCCCGGACTGATCGTTGATGATTTTAATCCGGTCATCCAGGGAATCGTCGACACCTGGCCAACCGCGACAGACGGGACGCGCGCCATGAAGCTCGGTGTGCCGAGCCCGAAGCCGCTCGCAGATATTGTCCGGGATTACATTGCCGATTTTCTCAGCGACCGAGTATCTCCTCAATCATAACCGACTCCCGCCGCCGGATCGATTCCTGCGCCGCGAGGCAAACTGCGACCGCCAGCCGCGCCGAAGCGCCGTCGTTGAGAGGCGTCCTGCCATGCCGGATGCACTCGATAAAATGCTCGAGCTCAGGCTTGATTCCCCGATCGACCCGTCCGGAGCTGTCAGTGAAATTCGCGGCATCCCCCTCGTCGGCAATGGACATCAGCTTCCGGTCCGGCACATCAAAGCGCTGATGGATGAGTTCCAAAGCCTGGTTTTTCGTGTCGATGCGCCCCTTGTCCCCGCAGGCCCCGATTTCACAATCGCCGCCGTAGGGAGCGAAGAGACAGAGTTCGAGCGAGGCACGCCGACCGCCTTCGTACTCGATCAGAATCTGCGCGTTGTCGAGGATCTCGCGATCTTTGAGCACATTCGTACCGCCATGGGCCATGACTCTCACGGGCGGACAGTCCATCATCCAGTTAAAGAGATCGAGGTGATGCACGTTTTTTTCAAGAATCGTGCCGCCGGTGAGCGCCTCGCTGGAGCGCCATCCCGCCCGCATCGGACCGCGAAACTCGCGACACCACATCAGTTGCAGATCGCCGATCTCACCGCGATCGATCATCTCTTTCATCTGACCGTAGAGACGCTGAAAGCGCATTTCGTGCCCGATCTGGAGGACTTTTCCCGCCTCGCCGGCAGCGGCGATGATCTCATTGCATTGACCGATCGTGAGACCGAGCGGCTTTTCACAAAGAACATGCTTTCCCGCCTGCAGCGCCACCGTCGCCGCGGCGTGGTGTTGATCATTTGTCAGGGCAATGATGACCGCGTCGAGTTCGTCAAGACTGACGACATCACGCCAGTCCGTGAAAGTCAAAAGACCATCTCCGACAAGCGCCTTGGCTGCCTCGAGACTTTCGCGGCTGCGGCTGCTCACGGCGACGACTTCTACTCCGTCGAGCTTAAGCAGGTTCCGCAAATGAGCTTCACGGCCAAACCAACCGGCACCGAGTAGTCCGACTTTGATCATGCAGATTGGGCTTGCTGCGGTTCGGTCCCGGAAGCATCCGATTGCCCTTCCGCCTCATCACTCTCGAGCACCTTCAAAGCCCCCTCTTCCTTGACCTGACTTCGCACCGGCTTCTTCCTGACAAACAGATAACAAAACCCGGCCACGATGACATAGAAAAGACAAATGCCGGCCATCGCTACGATGAGATTGATCGGGTAGCTCTTCCAATCGAGCGTTTCCTTCAGATAGGACGGTGTGAGTCGGCCAAGGCCGGAGAACCCTCCTGCGATGGCGAGAATGAAAGCAAGTTGCAGCCCGGTCCGGCGAAGCAGCAAGGCGATAAACGCCGCTAACAACATCGCGGCTCCGAAAAAGGCCGGAATGGCGGAAATGAGCGTCTCGGGACCACCGCCTTCATGCCCCCATCCATAATAACCCGCCCCGCCGGTGGCGATGAGAAGCATAGAACAGATCAAGGTAAAGACTCTCATGGTTTTTCCGAGGCCGCGACGGGGAGTGCGGGATCCTTGATGTTGCGCCCGGCCAAAATAGCGTCAGCAAGGGGTCTGGCGAGGACACCGCCGAAGGCAAGCGGGTGGATAGCGATGAAGTTGTCTCTGCCCAGCCAGGTGCCCCAGGTATAGTCCTCGTCGAATCCAAAATACCAGACATCGGTGAATCCCGGTGTCGTTCCCGATTTACCCTTTCGGGCTCCCCCTTCGCCCTTCCCGGTAAGACTCTCCACCACTGCCCGGGCCGTCTTTTCGCTCATCGCGGGCCCGGGATTCAGAGCCACTGGAGGCAGGAGCGAATTTCCGGAAGCATCGCGGATCTCGCGGATCAGGCCGGGTTCCGGAGCGGGAGTCCCTCCGTTTGGAAAGGCCGTGTAGGCATGGGTGAGTTCGGTCAGGTTAGCCTCGCTATTGCCGAGGAAGCTGCCCGGAGCC
>JAGNMT010000356.1 GCA_017991025.1 Verrucomicrobiales bacterium | reverse complement strand
GAGTAGAGCATTGGAGGAAGCAGGTCTTACCCTGAAAGATATCGAATTGATTCCGATAAATCTTCCGGAGTCTGAGAACGCCATTGCAGAATTGGGGGTCGATGCCGTGGTGACTGCGGAACCGTGGCTGACTCGTATTGTTAAGAAAGGCGGACACGTGCTCTATGATTCCACCCAAACTCCGGGCGAATTCATTCGGGTTCTCGTGGCGCGGGAATCAACCATTGATGAGTCGGGATCGGCCCTTGCGGAATTGGTGACTGCGCATTTCAAGTATCTCGACCACGATCTATGGCCGAAGGAGATTTTTGAAGGCATCCTGCGACGCGAGGGATTATCTGCGGCCGAATTCAACGATTCCCTTTCTCGTGCCACACCGTTTTCGAGGAGCGATCAGAAAGCATTGCTGTCGGGCACTGCGCCGGAATTGATGGAGAATTTCGGGACGGTGATGCGCCACATGAAGTCCATGGGGTTGGTTTCAGGCGCTTTGACAGAGGATCTCATTATCAACGACTCACTTATCAGTCCATGAAGCCGGTGCCGCCCCTCCTCCGCGAGATACGTTTTCCCCTTCTGGTTTTTCTGGCGGGACTGGCTCTGATCGGAAATCACACCCTGAGAAGCCACAGACAAAGCGTAGAACGACAACGGTCGAATATTCAGGCCCACGCGGCTCAGGTGGGAGCGCAGATTTCGGGAATGGCGCAGCATCTGATGCGCAAGAATCTTCCGCGCTCAGTTGATTTGCTAATGAGCTACGCATCAGTTTCACCTGACCTCGAACTTGGCCTGGTGCTGGACACAGACGATGTGATCAGGCATGCCACGCGGCAACAATGGGAAGGCGTTTCTCTGAGCGATTCGCCACTTAAAGGAATCGGCCATTTACTCGCGAATGTAAGGTTGCGAATGGAGGGACAAGTCACCCTCGATTCGAAGGAGGAAAGCCTGACCGCGCTGTTTCCCTTTTGGGAAAAGCCGGACAACCGGTCGAAAGGATTATTGATTTTAGACTACAGCCTCGTCGGCCCCAACCGCATTGCGCTAAATGAGACCATACATGAGGCCATCGCGCAAACTTTCGCCCTGTCAGCCGGAAGCCTGATGCTCTGGCTCATGTTAACCCAGTGGAGCACCTCAAAACGCCTTGGGTATGTCGTCGATCAGGCGCGAACTCTGATGTTACGAAAGGAATCACCTGTCCCTCTGGAGGGCGAAGATGAGTTGGCCCGGTTTTCCCGTTCCTTTTCAGATGCCGCCCATCGCTTCGGGGAGAATGAGGCTCACCTCAACCAGTTGGTATCGAGCATCCGTGATGTTTCCTGGTTCTCCCGAAACACGGATCACGCCGAGATTTTTGTGAATTCCGTCTACGGTGAAATCTGGGAGCAATCTTCTGACGACCTTCGAACGAGGCGCTGGGGATGGTTGAGGAAAGTCATTGCCGAGGACCGTCGCCACGCGATTGAGTTCATCAGAGATCTCAAAGCCGGCGTTCAGCCGCCACCCATTGAAATTCGTCTCTGCTTCCAGGATCGGAGGATGAAGTGGATTGAATGCAAAGGGTTCTTCGTAGTTGATCCGTCAGGGCAGATTCTGGCAGTCGGGGGGATTGCCACCGATATCTCGGAGAAGAAAAACGTTGACCGACTGCTTCTCGAAACGGCGGAGGACGAGAGAATGCGAATCGGTCAGGACCTTCACGACGACGTATGCCAACGGATGGCGGCGGCGCAATTAAAGAGCGGGATACTCCAAAGCAGTCTCAGTCGGGAAGGACTCTCACAAGCGTCTCTCGCCGCCGAAGTGGCCGACGATCTCGCCAAGGCCACGGATATCGTTCGTGGATTTGCCCAGGGGCTTGCACCCGTTGCACTTGAGGCCGATGGACTTTACGAGGCCTTATCGCATTTGGCAACATTCGTGGAAAAGGCTTTCGCAGTCAGATGCTGGACCACTTGCATGGCACTCCCCGATTGCCTTGACTCTACAGCAACGACACACCTCTACCGGATCGCACAGGAACTAGCGACCAACGCGGCACGGCATGCTAACCCGGAGGGCATTGGTATTTCCCTCTCCGTCACTGAAACAACTTTAGTATTACAAGTTACCAATGACGGTGCTCCCTTCGATGGAAAACCCCACTCGTCTTCGGGAATGGGATTACATGCCGTTCGCAAACACGTCGATGCTTTGGGCGGGCGCATTGAATTCAGGCCTTCCTCCCGGTTGCTGGGGGGGACGACCGTGATATGCAGATTCCCGGTTCCTCGGGGGAATTCGTCCAAACCACGATGAAGAATGTGTCAAAAGTGCCCCGCGCCCCCGTCTGCAGGGTGGCGATTATTGATGATCACACCCTTATGCGTGAGGGCGTCCGGATGTTCGTCGACAGCCTCGAAGGCTTTGTTTGCGAGTGGCAGGCAGGATCCGCCAAAGAGACGATCGGCCTTGTTTCAAAATTGCAACCGGACCTCATGCTTCTCGATATCACGCTGCCTGACCGAAGTGGCCTCGAAGTGATAAAAGACGTTCACGCGATGTACCCCGCTGTGATGATTCTTGTTCTTTCAATGCATGATGAGAAACTCTACGCATTGCGTGCACTCAAGGCCGGAGCGAGAGGCTATGTGATGAAAAATGCCCCACACGCGGTCCTTGAGGCGGCTCTCCGTCGCGTCGCCGAGGGCGGAATTGCGGTGAGCCCGTCTGTCGCGGAGATGGTGGTGGGTGCCTATTCGGCAGGGGCAAAGAAACGGACGGATGATGAACTCCGCTCTCTGACTGATCGTGAATTCGAAATTTTCCAACGAATCGGAGAGGGCTGCGGGAATCCGGAGATTGCAGAAGCCCTCCGGATCAGTTCGAAGACGGTCGATGTGCATCGCATGAATATCCGGATCAAACTGGGTCTCGAAGACGGGGCCGCCCTCACGCGTTGGGCGATACGCTGGGCTGAGTCACGGCGGCATAATATGGAGTAAATCGGGTTACCCCTCGAGTAACTGGGTAACGGCCACATACCTCTAAGCAAATCCTTTAGGAAACGGTAAGCGAGGCACTCAGAGATATCGGTCAAAGAGTGAAGTAGGCTCAGTGTTAGGATGGAATAATTCCTTCCATTCTGCCTCTTGCCCCAATGTCAAATAAACTGGTTTCTGTTATTCCTCGCCACCTCGACCCTCGTACATCGCAGGATCAAGAAGCGGTGCCTGCCGGTATGATTGCGCAGCCCGCTCAGGTTACCCACCCTCTTCCAGCCACCCGGGAGCGATCCAAAGGTCCTTGGGGGCGATTACAGTATGTTCCCTTTTTTCTGGAAGCCCCCGCGCACCTTCTTCAACGGTTTCCATTACCGAATCCGAGGCCTCGCTGGTTTGTCAACGCCTCAGAGGCAGGTCAGATTATGGATCGTCTTTCACGGTGCGGGCTTCCCCAAGATATCCTTCAGGCGATCAATCAACCGGCCAACCGGGCGATGACGGGAGACTTGCTTGTCCTTTTCCCCCCTGCGGGGGGTGTTCTCAAACTGACACCCGAAGTTCGTGCCGCCATTTATCGCGAACTGAGCCAGTTTCCGGCGAATGTCGATATGGTCGGCCCGGTTCTGATTCCGAAAGGCGAATTTGACTCCTGGTTTGCAAACACCTCCCTGCGGCCCGAACTGATCAGCCTCATTAAACAGATGTCCTATCAGCGGGGCGATGCCATTGCCTTCAGCGATACCTCCGTCCTCATGGGGTATGTCACCGGCGAAATGGAGGCCAAACAGATGAATTCAATTCTCTCGAGAACCAGGGCACTTATGGTCAAGCTTACCCTTGACCACAGTTCAAAAATCAAAGATATCGCCGACTATTGGTCCACGGGTGAAGCCCGGCGGTCGATGCCGAACCACGCCCCGTTTCTCCAGTCTCTACTCAATGCGAATTCGGGGGAGAATCTCGATGTGGTGCACCTGCTCCCGCCCCTGCCGCGGAAGCTCCTCTATACCTATCCGGATCTTTCCTCGGTAGCCGACGGAGAGATGCCCGACTGTCACTGGAGTTCGCTTAATTTCTTCAAGTCGCAGCAGGAACCGTTCTTTCTCGACTCACGTCTAGCTTCTTCTGCCATTCTGGAGCGGTTTCAGCCAGTGAAATCGCCATACCGGTTCGGGGATATTCTCGTTTTTGTAGATCAAACGGTCGGAAACGCATTTCATTCCTGCGTCTATATCGCCGATGATGTCGTCTTCACAAAAAACGGACGAAATCTGCTTTCACCCTGGGTCCTTCAGAGTCTGGCACACGTGAAAATGACCTACTTGTACAACAACAACGGTAGAATCCAGGGATACCGGGCCAAGGCTTAGAGAACTTGAACTGGAGCCGGATCTCCCGGTTTTATTCACCCCGCCAGGATCTGCTCCAGCACGTAGGGCAGGATACCGCCGGCGTTGTAGTAGTCCACTTCGGCGGGTGTGTCGAGACGCACTTTGAGCGGGATCTCCAGGTTCGTGCCGTCGGCGAGATGGGCCACGAGCGTCGCGGTCTGCATGGGCTTGAGCTCGCCGGAGATGCCGACGATGTCGAAGGTCGCATCGACGAGGTCCTTGACCTTGTCGTAGTAGGCCGGATCGGCGAAGTTCAGCGGCAGCACGCCCATCCCGATGAGATTGGAACGGTGAATGCGCTCGAAGGACTTCGTGACCACGGCGCTCACCCCGAGAAGGCGGGTCCCTTTCGCGGCCCAGTCGCGGCTGCTGCCCATGCCGTAGTCGGATCCGCCGATGATGATG
>JAGNMT010000020.1 GCA_017991025.1 Verrucomicrobiales bacterium | reverse complement strand
GCATGGTCCCGCTCGCCCTTCTCGAAGATGATCACTATCGACACGACCCCGCCACCAAACAGATCCAGGGCCGCAGCAAGCGGCGCACAATCCAGCTCGGTGATATGGTCGACGTGGAAATCGCCAAAGTCGACGCCGTCCGCAAGATGGTCGACTTCCGCATCGTCGGCACTTCCCGCTCCGGCGGGAGGACCGCTCGTCCTGCGGCCCGTCCGGGCTTCCGGTCCCGCGAGCATGAACGCAAGTCCGTCACTGCGGTGGTAGACACGGCCTCGACCGCGCCAAAGGCGGCCGCAGAGGGTTCCTCACGCCGGCGACGTTCCGGTCGTCGTCGCGGCAAAGCAAAGGCGGGCGGGCAGGCGTGAGCGTTTAGCCTTTTGAGAGAATGGGACAGGCATTCCTCTCCGTTCCGACCATCAACCGATCAACCGGATCGTCCGCCGGGCTCAATTCGCCTTGGGGGACGCCTTCTGTTTCGGCTTCTCAGGCAAGCCCTGCCCCGGCTTCGGATCGAGGTTTTGCAACAAGTCCTCGGGAGTAATGAGGGACTCGACTCCTCCTGCAGGCACGTCAGCCTTCGCGCTCCAGAGAATTGCATTCAATACCAGTTTGCGCTGATCGACATTTCCCCAGCCCTGGTGGAAATGACCACCGGTGAATCCAAAACCACGTCCGCCATCTTCGCGCTCCACCGCCCACGCGACATGCTGCGGCTCACCTTTGGCCACGGAGGCACGCACTGCGGGATTACCGGCATGGGGATCGTCTTTACGCGTCAGAGTCTGCTCCGCCGTCGGGGTGTCGCTGAGAATGGGTGTTACTCCTTTCATGGCCGCGCGGAATCGCATATGGAAGTACCACTCGTCGTTGGTCGAAAACGGCTTCACTCCGCTGCTAATGGCGTGCTTCGGCAACTCTTTGAAGTTTGCGACCCAGTGCGGGTTCACACTCCAGTTGATTTCAAACGCACCACCGAGCCAGTCGATGAACTCTTTGTTTCCCTTCTCAATCGTTGGCTCTACGGCGTAATGGACACAGACAAAACCGCAGCCACGGGCCATTTCCCTGCCGAGCTGATCGAGACGGTCTGCCTGCAGCGCCGGATGTCCCCCACCCCCATCGGAGTAGATGAGTATGCTGTCAGCTTTGGACATTTCCTCCGACGACGGCCATTCGCCATTAAGATGCGTTTTGATCTCGACCTCGTTCGACGAGTTTTGCATGAGGCACTTCTCAAAAAGAAGCACTCCGGCGTTGTGTTCGTGCTGCGCGGGGCCGTGCGAAGGCTTTCCGGCAATCATTACGATGAGTTTCTTGTCCGCCGCAATGGCGGGCAAGGCGATTGAGAGGAGGGCGATGAGGATCTTCATAGTAGGAGAAATAAACGTGGCCCGGCGTGAGTCGTAATCCTCTTCCGACACGGGACTCCTGTAAGTAGATCGTCAAACTCGTTTCAATCAATCATATAATTGCCGTAATTGAGCATTTCGCTTGCTCTCAATGCCCGTGGCCGGCATGCGAACCGGGAACGCCGCCCCACTGAAGCTGGATCTGGAGCCATGCGACATTTTCGCTACCGACGAGATCGTCCTCAACATGGTCGTATTGCAACCTCGCCCGCACGCGCTGCAGGGGATCGACAAAGGCGGTGAGGGCGGCGGAAATCCGGTTGCGCTCCGTGAACTCGGTATTGGCCGCGCCGGAGACCCAATCGTGACGCAGTGAGGCGGTGACTCGATCGTTGAGCCCGTAGTGGATCGAAGTGGCGACCCCTTGATCGTCGAACTCCGTCGCCACACCCCCCAAGTTGAAGGCATCGACCTCGCGTGTGAAAAATTCGCTGTGCAACATCAGGGCCCCGCTGCAAAAGTCCGGACCACCCTGGCCATGATCGTGGCCGTTCCAGACTTTCCGCAGGCCGAAACTATAGACGATCGTTTCGAGACCAAAAGCATTGTCGCCACCGACGACGGAGGCCGACCCGACGATGCTGTCGTCGAACGGCAAACGGAAGCGATAGTCGGCGGAGACCACCGTGTTTTGAAACTCTCCCGCGTGTGCCTCAATGAATTCCGGATCGGTCGGCTCCTCCTCCTCCTCGGCATGGGCATGAGTCCGGACTCCCCCGAAGGCAAAAGTGAGCAGCGCATTTTCCGGCAGACGAATGAGGAACTCCCCACCCTGTATGATTAACTCACCCTCGTTGATAATGCGGCTGTTCGAGAGATTCTGATTCACAAAAAACCAGTCGTGAAGATGGAGATCCTGCTGAAAGCCAACATGGCTGAGAAACTGTCCGCCACCGATTGAAAGCCAATCGTTGAGGTGCCAGTGCAGAAATGCCTCCTCCAACTCGGCTTCCCACACTTCGCCTTCCCCCATGTGGGCAAAGCCGGCAACGAATCCCGTGACGGTATCGTTAAAATTGATATCTAAATGCGGTTCGATCCCCTGGATGCCCCCCTCGTTCGCCGGGTCGTGATCGGAAGTCGCGAAATCGCCGGGGCCGGCTCCCGGCTCGAAGAATCCGCCGGTACCCAGCACGTAAAGTGAGGGAAAAATGAAATTCCCAAGATTCACCCCCTCGCCCGTGAAGTAGTTCGTCTCCGCATTGTAGACGAAGGGTTCTTCTGCGGTCTCCTGGGCAAGGAGAGGGTCAGCTGCTATTCCCCCGATAAAGAGCAGGGAGAGGAGAGGAAATAAGGGGCAAGGTTTCATCATATCGATACGCATAATTGTTGCATTTTTATCGGAACAGGCGATAATGCAACTGTTTTGTGTTAGTTATTGCAACTTTACCGCGTTTATGCCCACCATCGAATCATGAAAACCATTACCGCCTCCCTCTTTGTCCTCGCCCTCCTCTTCACCCCCGTCCTCGCTCCGGCCGCCGAAACGACTTATATCGGAAAATTGAAGGGAATCGATTGCGCCGACTGCAAGCGGACGATTTCCCGCGCGCTCGGCAAGATTAAAGGCGTCAAGACCATCCGCATCACGAAAGAGAACGAGGAAATCCACCAACTCACCGTCGTCACCGATGGAACGAAATCCATTTCCCGTGCGGAGGCCGTCGCGGCTCTCGGCAAAGACTCCCATTATCAGATTATCAGCTGGAATTGATCCACGCCATCTTCGCCCCGGAACGACACCTCAATGAACATCCGCCGATTTCTCCTCGCCCTGACCTTCGCGGTCACCGTTTTCCCCGTTCTCGGCCTGCACGCCGAGGCCCCGAAAAAGCTTCGTGTCTTCGTGCCGGTCCTGCCCTACGAGTATCTTTTCGAACGCGTCGGCGGAAATTGGATCAACGTCTCGGCTATCGTCCAGGAGGGTGGCGACTGCCACAACTACTCTCCCTCACCGCGCCAGATCACCGATATTTCTCGGGCGAATCTGCTTTTTTCAGGAGGCCTCTCCTTCGAAGGTAACTTCTTCGTCGCCGTGGGCGACGGCATCAACTCGCCGAAGGAGATTAATCTGAGTGAGGGCATCGAACTGCTCGAAGGATCCTGTGAGGAATGCGAGAAGGCCCATACAGAAGGCCGCGAACCCACGCATAAGCACGAGACAGGGGAACTGAAAGACATGCACGTCTGGCTCTCTCCCCGCGTCCTCCTCCATCAGGCCACCCGCGTCGCCGCGATCCTAAAACAGAACCTGCCCGCCGAAGCCGCTCCGGAGATCGACGCGAATCTCGCCTCGCTCAACGCCGACCTGACACAGTTGGACAAGGACCTCAAGGAAATGCTCGCACCCATGAAGGGGCAGGCTTTTTACGTCTATCACGCTGCCTTTGCCTATTTCGCGGCGGACTACGGTCTCGTGCAGAAGGCCATCGAAATCGGAGGGCGCACTCCCAGCCCCAAGCAAGTCGCCGCCCTTGCCAAGCAGGCAAAGGAAGAGGGCGTCAAAGCCATCTTCGTGCAACCCCAGTTTGACCAGTCCAGCGCCCAGTCCCTCGCCGAGACCATCGGAGGTAAAGTCCAGACCCTCGATCCGCTTGAGAAGGATGTGATTGCCAACCTGCGTGTCATTGCCGAGACGATTCGGTCAGCGCAGTAGCCAGCACCGCAAGTCGGTGATGTAACCCGCTTGTCTCTCCGGCCTGACTCTGTTATCTCTCTCTGGTCGCGGCAAGTCCATTCCGGACCCGGCCCTCTTGACTTCTCCCTTGAACCCTGTTGAACCATCCTCGAAACCTGCCGGCGAAGTGATCGTCGATTGTCGCCATCTCTCGTTTGGCTACGGTGAATCGCTCGTGCTCGAGGATGTCAATTTTACGATTCATCGCGGTGATTCCCTCTGTGTCATCGGACCGAACGGAGGAGGAAAATCCACTCTCGTGAGACTCATCCTCGGATTGATCGAACCCGGCCGTGGATCGCTCAAGATCCTCGGCCAGAGCCCGCGCAAGGCCCAGCGGGCGATGGGCTACGTGCCCCAGGCAATGCGATTCGATGCACAATTCCCCATCTCCGCTCTCGATATCGTACTGATGGGTCGCCTCGATCGGCTCACCGTGGGACGTTTTTCCCGCCAATGTCGCGAGGCCGCTCACGCCGCGCTCGATGAAGTGGGAATGGCCGATCTCGCGAACCGGCCCTTTTCCGATCTCTCCGGAGGAGAACGCCAGCGCGTCATGATCGCCCGCGCTCTCGCCTGCGAACCGGAGCTGCTCCTCCTCGATGAGCCCACGGCCAACATCGATCTTTCGATCGAAGCACAATTGATCGAGACTCTCATCAAACTTCGTCATAAAATGACCATCCTCATGGTCACTCACGACCTCGACCTCGTCTCATCCATCGGTGACTCGATTCTTTGCGTGAATCATCGCGTCCACCGCCACTCCCTGCCGCTCTCGGGTGAAACGATCAAGGAAATCTATAGCAGCCGCCGGCGTCTCGAACACGACCGCCGCTCCCGGCACATCGAGGGTGACCACTCCGCCTGCAACCATGAGTAGCCCCCTTTTTTTTGCCGACTTCATCGACGCCGTGAAGACGGTTCCACTGATCCGCTATGTGCTCTTCGCCGGGATCGTCTCGAGCCTCACCTTCGGCATCGTCGGGTCCCTCGTCGTGACCCGACAGATCGCCTACATCGCGGCGGCCATCGCTCACAGCATCCTCGGTGGAATCGGCGCTTCGGTCTATTACAGTCGCCTCTACGACCTGCCCTGGCTGACGCCCATGATAGGTGCCATGATCGCCGGAGTCCTCTCGGTGGGTCTCATCGGGTGGGTGACGCTGCGTTTTAAAGAGCGCGAGGACACCATCATTGGCGCAATCTGGGCCTTTGGCATGGCCACGGGCCTGCTCTTCCTCCACTACTCGCCCGGCAAAGCGGTGAACCTCGAGAGTTTTATCTTCGGCAACATTCTCCTCACGTCGCGCAGCGACGTCGTCGCCACCTTCGCCCTCGGTCTGCTCGTTCTCACCCTCGTGACGCTCTTTTACCACAAGCTGGTCGCCGTCTCATTCGATGAAGAATTCGCCAGCCTCCGCGGCGTCTCTTCCAAGGCCTACTACTTTCTCCTCCTCGGTCTCACCGCCATCAGCGTCGTCCTCATGGTGCGCCTCGCCGGTATCATCCTCGCGCAGGCCCTCATCATCCTGCCGGCGGCAACGGCCTCCCGCTTTTCACGAAAACTGTGGGTCATCATGCTGATTGCCGTGGGGATCACACTGATCTGCAATACCGGCGGACTGGCCTTCAGCTATCAACTCGACGTCCCGACAGGACCCTTTATCGTTCTCATCGCCGTCTCTATCTACACGGCCTCGCTTTTTGTGAGACGAAAGCGACGTTGAGTTCCATGCCTTTCCCCTTCGACAATACCTATGCCAGACTCCCCGGAGCTTTCTTCGCGAGGGTCGATCCCAGCCCGGTCAGCACCCCGCAGTTGATCGAGGTCAATGCGTCCCTTGCCGCAGAACTCGGGATCGATGCGGAATCTCTCAACAGTGTTGAGGGGTGTGCCTTCCTCTCGGGGAACCGCATCCCCGAAGGGGCCGAACCTCTCGCGATGGCCTACTCGGGGCATCAGTTCGGCGGATTTTCTCCGCAGCTCGGTGACGGGCGTGCGATCCTCCTCGGGGAGGTCGTGGGACGCGACGGGAGACGGCGCGACATTCAGTTAAAAGGATCGGGACCCACTCCCTACTCCCGCCGCGGCGACGGGCGTTCCGCTCTCGGTCCGGTCCTGCGCGAGTACCTCGTCTCTGAGGCCATGGCAGCCCTCGGTGTGCCAACGACCCGCGCCCTGGCCGCCGTCTTGAGTGGTGACCGGGTTTACCGCGAGGAAATGGAGCCGGGGGGAGTCTTCACCCGCGTCGCCAGTTCGCATCTCCGCATCGGCACCGTCGAGTACTTTGCCTCGCGCGGTGACCACGCGAATCTTCGCATCCTCGCCGATTACGTGATCGAACGCCATTACCCCGAAGCAAAAGACGCAGAGAACCCGGCCCTCGCCCTCCTCGAAGGAGTGATCGGGCGCCAGGCCTCCCTCGTCGCTCACTGGATGCAATTCGGTTTTATCCACGGGGTCATGAACACAGACAACATGAGTCTCTCGGGCGAGACGATCGACTACGGGCCCTGTGCCTTCCTTGATCACTATGATCCAGGGAAAAAGTTCAGCTTCATCGATCAGCACGGACGGTATGCCTTCGGCAATCAACCCATGATTGCCCACTGGAACCTCACCCGCCTCGCCGAAGCCCTGCTCCCGCTGCTCGCAACGGAGGAAGATACCGCAATCGCTCTTGCCAAAGAGGCGCTCGGTGCCTTCCCCGATCAGTTCCGATCGGCCCACGTCTCACGGATGGCAGCAAAAATTGGAATCGAAGTCGGCGGAGAGAGCGATTGGCCGCTCGTCGATTCTCTGCTGCAGTTGATGCAGGATCAGGAAGTCGATTTCACCCTCACCTTCCGACATCTCCGCGAAGCCGCGACCGGGGATCAGGACCCTTTCCTCAAGCGCTTCCCCCGACAGGCACCAATTCTTGAATGGCTCGCGGCCTGGCACCATCACCTTCAAGTGGCGGGTATCAGCGCAAAGAGCGCGTCGTCCACGATGCAACTGGCGAATCCCGTTATTATCCCCCGCAATCACCGGATCGAGGAGGTCATTCAAGCCGGAAAACAGGGCGACTTCGGACCCTTTCATCGACTGCACCGGATCCTCCAACACCCCTTCGACGAGCAACTCGCTTTCAGCGAATATGAAAATCCGCCGGAACCCCATGAGGTGATTCGCGCCACGTTTTGCGGAACCTGATCGGTCCTGAGGAAAATCAACCCCGCTCGGACATCGGCGGGATCGGCTGATCCTCGGTCGGTCCGGTGTAGAGCGTGAGCGGTCGATAAAGACGGTTGTCGTCCAACTGCTCAAGCACCTGTGCCGTCCACCCGGCAGCCCGGGCAATCGCAAAAATCGGTGTGAAAAGATCCGTCGGAATGCCGAGAGAGTAATACACCGTGGCCGAGTAGAAATCGACATTGGCGTTGAGCCCTTTGCGCTCCTTCATGAGCTGGGCAATACGCTCGGACATGTCGATCCATTTGCTCTCACCGAGTTCCTTGGTGAGCTTCACCGCCATCTTGCGAAGGAAGGGAGCACGCGGATCAAGCACCTTGTAGACACGATGGCCGATGCCCATGATCTTTTTCTTGTGCGCGAGACAATCGTCGACGTAGGCATCGACCTTGTCGAGGCTGCCGATCTCCTGCAGCATGTGAATGACACCCTCGTTTGCTCCGCCGTGAAGAGGCCCCTTCAAGGTGCCAATGGCCGAGGTGATCGCGGAATACATATCCGAGAGGGTCGCGACAGTGACCCGTGCACTGAAGGTGGAGGCATTCATCCCGTGATCGGCATGGAGCGTGTAGGCCGCATCGAGCGTTCTGGTTGCCTCGGCTCCGGGGACTTCACCATTCGCGAGATAAAGAAAATGTCCGGCCTCGGACAAATCGTCACGCACCGGCATCAGGTCGAGGCCCTGACGTGCCCGGTGGAAATGGGCCACTATCAGGGGCATGGTCGCACAGATGGCCATCGCGCGATCCTCGTTGATCGAGCGATCCTGATCTTCTCCGCGGTGATCGTATAAACCGAGCATGCTCACGCCGGTGCGCAACACATCCATGGGCGAAGCGTCCCTGGGAGCAGACTTGAGGAAGTCGATCACAGCCCCGGGAAGGTGCCGGTGAGAGCGGAGGTTCTTCGTAAAAGCATCGAGTTCCGCCTGTGTCGGCAGCTTGCGACGGTGGAGGAGAAACATCACCTCTTCGAAGGAGCATTTTTCGACAAGATCCTGAATGTTATAACCGAGATATCGGAGGATGCCGGCTTCACCCATCACATCACTGAGGCACGACTCGTTTGCGATGACTCCGGCGAGTCCCTTGGAATATTCCGTTTGCTCCGACATAAGGTTCTGTTTCTACTCACTCCAGGCCGCCAAATCAATCAGGTAAATAAAAATTTTCCGGCTATCACCAATCAAGCCATCGCCCGAACGAGCGCCTGACCCATATCGGAGGGATTTCCCGCCACTTCAATACCGGCATCACGGAGCGCCTCAATCTTAGCAGCCGCCGTGCCTTTCCCGCCGGAAACAATCGCCCCGGCGTGTCCCATGCGACGTCCGGGAGGAGCGCTCGATCCGGCGATAAAGGCAGCCATTGGCTTCTTGCAATTCGCTTTCGCCCAGGCGGCGGCTTCCTCTTCTCCGCTTCCGCCGATCTCGCCGATCATAATGATCGCTTCGGTCTCCGGATCGTCATTGAACATCTTCAGAATATCGAGGTGAGAGGTTCCGTTGATCGGATCACCACCGATCCCGACACAGGTGCTCTGCCCAAGTCCCAGATTGGTAAGCTGCCATACAGCCTCGTAGGTCAGGGTGCCGCTTCGCGAAACAACGCCGACTTTGCCGCGCTTATGAATGTACCCGGGTGCGATACCGATACGACAGCCGCCGTACGAATCTTTGCCCAGACCGGGAGTGACCACACCGGGACAGTTTGGCCCGATAAGACGGGTCTTTTTCCCCAGCATTCCGGCCCGGACACGCATCATGTCCATCACGGGGATGCCTTCGGTAATGGCGACAGCGAGATCGACCCCGGCAGCCACCGCCTCGAGGATCGCATCCGCAGCAAATGGAGGAGGAACAAAAATCGCGGAAACAGTCGCTCCCGTCGCGGCGACGGCCTCTTCAACGGTGTCAAAAATCGGAACTTTGTCAGCGAAGAGCTGTCCCCCCTTGCCCGGCGTCACACCGGCGACGAGTTGGGTGCCGTAATCGAGACTGAGCTGGGCGTGTCTTCCGCCAAAAGAACCGGTGATCCCCTGGACAAGAATTTTGGTGTTTTCGTCAACTAGAATGGCCATAAGAAAGTGTGTGGTGGCAGTGTTAGGGGAGGTCGGTTCAGGCGGCAATGGCAGCGACCGCTTTGGCAGCGGCATCCGCAAGGGTGTCAGCGGAGATGAGAGCGACACTCGAGTTGGCAAGCGTTTCCTTTCCTGCGGCGACGTTGTTGCCCTCAAGGCGCACCACGAGGGGGATGTTCAATTCCACTTCCTGACAGGCGGCCACGATGCCCTTGGCGATCACGTCGCAGTCCATGATCCCGCCGAAGATGTTCACAAGGATGGCCTTCACTTTCGGGTCACCCAGGATGATCTTGAAGGCGTTACGGACCTGCTCCTGCGAAGCGCCCCCCCCCACGTCAAGGAAGTTCGCCGGTTCGCCGCCACAGTGCTTGATGATGTCCATCGTTGCCATGGCAAGACCGGCTCCGTTCACGAGACAGGCGATGTTGCCGTCGAGACCGATATAATTGAGGTCAAATTTCTTCGCTTCCACCTCACGGGGGTCCTCTTCACTGGGATCGTGCAGCGCGGCAATGTCTGGATGCCGATAAAGCGCGTTATCGTCAAAATCGAATTTTGCATCGAGCGCGAGAACCCGGCCATCGGGAGTGGTGACAAGAGGATTCACTTCAACCATGGAGCAGTCACAATCCATAAAGAGCTTGAAGAGTCCCTGAAGGAGCTTTGCAAACTGCTTCGCAAGATCACCACTGAGTCCAAGCTTCGCGCACAAGTTCCGAATCTCGTAGGCCTGGAGACCGAGGAGCGGATGAATCACCTGGTGAAAAATCTTCCCGGGCGTGTGCTCGGCCACTTCTTCGATATTGACGCCGCCTTCGGTGCTCGCCACGATCACGGGCGAGCGACTTTCGCGGTCCATGAGAATCGCGAGATAAAACTCCTTCTCAATGTCCACCGCGTCGGCGATCATGACCTTACTGACGAGTTTGCCCTCTTCGCCAGTCTGGTGAGTCACGAGAATCTGACCGATCATTTTTTCGGCGATTCCGGCTGCTTCGTCAGGGGTCTGCACGAGATGAACCCCGCCTTTGAATCCGTTTTTAAATGTGCCCTTGCCACGGCCGCCGGCGTGAACCTGCGCCTTCACGACAATATTGGATCCGATTTCAACCGCCGCGGCTTTCGCTTCGGCAGCAGTGCTGGCGACTTTACCCCGAGGCGTGGGGACGCCGAATTTTTCGAAAAGTTCTTTAGCCTGGTATTCGTGAATGTTCATGGATCGAAACTGCAACCCCGGACGGAGCGCGGCAACTTACGGAGGCACCTTCAGAGGTCAAGGTGGAACTCTCCATAAACCCGTTTCAAATGCGCCATCCTCCGAACCAGTCGCGGTCGAGAGGCAAATGACAGGGTCGAGTTCGGCACCTGACCCTGATGAACCATCAGAAGTCGAGAAGAACCTCGGCGCGACGATTTTGAGAGCGCCCCCCGGGATTGTCCGATCCATCAGGAAGAAAGTTTGGTTTACGAGGTTTCTTAGCCCCGAAAGCCTCGGTAATCACCTGATTCGGCTTCACGCCCAGAGCGAGGAGTGCCTGCTGAATCGACCCTGCCCGCTTATTGCTTAACTCGATATTGTATTGGTCGCTGCCGATGGCGTCTGCATGACCGTTGATACGAATAACTCTATCCTCCCCCTGTTTGAGTATTCCCGCGACAATAGCCAGCTGCCGGGTCGTTCTCTCAGTCAGGCCTGCTTCATTAAACTCAAAGTAAAGCACGAGCGAGTCACCGCCCGAGGGGTCATCAACAATAGGGCTGTAAGCAATGTCCCCGGCACCTCCCCGCTCGGACAGGACCGAGAGGACTTTAGAAAATGTCAATCCGTTGACCTTCCAGGATTTTTCAACCCGGCCCAACTCAAGCGCAAACTCGGAGGCGATCTGATCCGACTGCACCCGCGTCAATACCCAGGTAATGTCATCCCGCGACAGAGTGACGACGAGCGGGCGTTCTTCTTTCAGCGCGAAATTTCCCTCTTCGACGGCAATCATGAGGGCGGCGACCCGCTCATCGGTCACGGTGGAGCGGTCCGACAATTCACGCGCCGTGTTAAAGTCACGCTGGATCACCGCCCGCGAGAAAGCATGCGCAACGGTGAGCGCGTCAGAATTCTGCTCGGGAGTCATTGCCGCTGCCACTTTCGGCGCAGTAGCGACCCCTTTGGCGAGAGTTGTGCCGGTCTCAAAAGGAAAACCGATCTTTGTAATATCGACAGCGCCTTTTCCGACGTCGGTCAAATCGACGTAGAGCTGACGGATCTCCGCACTGCCGGCATTCGGCACAAAATTGAGAGCCCAGCGAAGACTGTCCGCTGATTTTGAAATCTCAATAAAGGGCTTCGCCGCATCGAGTTTCTGATCGGAGCTCTCAATGAGAGATTTCACCTGATTTTTAAGAGGTTCCGCAATTGCCTCCGGACCGGTAACTACTGCAAATCCCGCAAAGTCTTTCTGTCCCACTTTTCCCGCAAGGGCAGCCATGGCCGCCTCAGGCGAACTAAACACGCCGACAGGGGCTGTGGCCGCAGGGGCGTCCTTTTTCTCAGGCACGGCGGATACAGGAGCAGGAGTTGCCGCTGTTTCGACGGGCTTATCAGGAACGACAGGGACTAGCGCGGCGGGCTTGACGGGCTCCCCATCCACTGGCTGCGGAACATCACTGACCGCCACCGGCACCGGTTTAAAGTAGTTCCGGAGCGTGAAAAATGAAACGCCCCCCCCTATCACAATGATTCCGAAAAATATGAGCGCGGTCTTCTTGTTCATGGTGGATGCAGGCACTTCTCAAGGGGTTGCCTGCCTACTGTAGCAGAATGCCTCCCATCCGAAACCAAAAAACTCAGGATTCCTTAGATGTCACTCCTATCTCTAGTGAGTGATTTCAGATCCGGCACGATTGAATCGAATTGACTGACTTGCTCAGACCGGTCGCCAAGATGCCTGATCACCAGTGTCGGATATTCAGAGCCAACCACGATCGCCAATTCCGCACCCGACTGCTCGGCTGCTTGAAATTGCTTCGCCACCTTAGCCGGAACAAGCGACGTGAGAATCCGGAATCCGGCGAGACGCAGCGTCTGCGCCAGTCTGATCGCTTCGTTTTGCTTTTCCGGATCTGCGAGAATCACGTAGGCATCGACGCCCTGGCTCGCGCGAACGGCACTTTCCAAAAGTCCTCCCGGCACGGGGCTCTCCCGAATCAGATCGGTGATGACCATGTCACCCATCGCAAAACCGCAGGCGGCCATCTCAACACCGCCGATGAGCCCTATAAGTTGATCGTAGCGACCGCCGCCAGCAACGGCCCGCATCCCTTTCCCGATATCAAAAATCTCGAAAACGGGGCCCGTGTAGTAGGCGAGGCCCCGGACAATGCTCAGGTCGACCTCCACAAAATGACCAACTCCCCGCGCCGTAAGATCATCGAGAATACGGCCAATCGCAGGCGAAGCGGTGGCACCTGCGGCAATGAAGTCGCGGATTTTTTGCCGATCAAGACCCAGAGCGGCCAACTGCTCCGCAACTTTTTCTTCGGGCGTTCTGTCCATCTTATCGATGACTTGAAGAAAAGTCGTGACCGACTCGCCTTCGATCCCGTTTTGCGCGGCAAAATCCACCCAGGCATTGCGGTCACTTACCCGGATACGAAAGTCCGATTCGGTAAAACCAAAGGCCCTCATCAAATCGATCGCGAGCGCGATGAGCTCGGCGTCGGCAAGGACGGATTCCTCGCCGAGAATATCACAGTTGAACTGATAAAATTCGCGCCCCCTGCCCTTTTGATGTTTCTCGTAGCGAAAGAATTGCCCGATGGAAAACCAGCGTAGCGGTTTGCGGAAATCTCTCTGCCGTGCCGCCGCCATGCGGGCAAGGGTCGGTGTCAGCTCCGGACGCATCGAGACCGCACGTTCGCCTTTGTCCTGAAAGCAGAAAAGCTGATTCACGATCTCGGCCCCGCTTTTACGCTGGTAGAGTTCCGTCGACTCCAGAATCGGGCCCTCATACTCGACAAACCCGTAGCGTCTCGCAACGGAACGCCAGGTATCGAAAACGTGATTTCTCGCCGCGCATTCATCGGGGAAAAAATCACGGAAACCGGGCAGGGTTTGAAATCGCTGGGCCATGGAATCGAATCAAAATGGGGGAATCCCGAATAGAGGACGCCCCATTCGCAAGGCGGTCAACCGAAAACGATGGTGCGGTTCGTGTGGACGAGCGTGCGCCGGTTGAGATGGAGCCAGACAGCGCGGCTGAGAACACTTTGCTCGAGCGCCCGGCCTTTCCGGATGAAATCCTGGACCGAGTCACTGTGCGAAACCGGGGTCACCCCCTGGGCGATGATAGGCCCCTCGTCGAGGTCCTCGGTCACATAATGACTCGTCGCCCCGACAAGTTTGACACCGCGACGGTGGGCGGAATGGTAGGGGCGGGCGCCGGGGAAAGCCGGGAGGAAGGAGTGATGGATATTGATGATCCGGCTCGGAAACGCCTCCGTCAGTCGCGGGCTGAGAATTTGCATGTAGCGGGCGAGGACGACGAGGTCAATATGATGTGCCCGCAACATCGCGATCTCCGCCTCCTCCTGCGCGGCTTTTGTGGCCTGTGTGATCGGGAAATGATGAAAGGGGATCCCGAATCGCTCGGCGACGCCCTTCAAGTCTTCGCGATTGCTCACAATGAGCGGAATCTCCATGCCGAGCTCCCCGCTCTCGTGGCGGGAGAGAAGATCGTAAAAGCAGTGATTGTCGTGCGTGACGAAGAGGGCGACTCTCGGGACCACATCGGAAAAATGGAGTTCCCAGGTCATTGAAAATCGCCCCACAAGCGGCTGCAGAGCGGCGGCGAGCTCTTCGCGTTTCAGCGCAAAACCCTCGATCTCCCACTCAACGCGCATAAAAAAGACACCTTCCTCCTGATCCACATGCTGATTGATGTCGACGATGTTTCCCCTGTTTTCATAAAGGAAGCCGGACAAGGCAGCGACGATGCCCGCCTGATCGGGGCAGGAGATCAGCAGTATCGCGGTCGCGGAATCTTTTGAAGGAGAGCTCACAGTCCGCCGTTAAAAAGAACAAGAAATGCTCGAGGGGGGAATCGAACCCCCACGGGTTGCCCCACAGGATCCTTAATCCTGCGCGTCTACCAATTCCGCCACCCGAGCGTCACCCCGACACTGGAAGGGGTCCAGCTGGAGGGGTCGCATTGATAGGTTGAAATCAGTGGTTCCGCAAGCATTCTTTGTGTCAAAAGCGTAGAATTTCGCATTCCTCCGCGTCGACGGAATGCCACCGCCCTCAAACCCACATGTTCCTGTCGAGCGTCCGGTACTGAATCGCCTCCATCAGGTGGCCTTCCCGAACATCCCTGCTGCCCTCCAGATCGGCAAGGGTGCGGGAGACTTTGAGGATACGGTCATAGGCCCGGGCGCTGAAGTTCAACGTATTCATCGCCTGTTCTAGAGTGCGTTCACTCTGGTGGTCCAGCCGGCAAAATTCGGTTACGAGACGATTCCCCATATCAGCATTACAAAGCACACCGGGATGGGAAATGAACCGGGCCAGTTGAACCTGTCTCGCTTCTTCGACCCGTTCCCGTATCACGGCCGATGTCTCACCACCGCTCTCGGCCCGCAGCTCCTTGTAATCCACCGCAGGCACATCGACATGGAGATCAATCCGGTCAAGGAGCGGGCCGCTGATGCGCTGACGGTACTTCTCAATCTGATTCGGCGAGCAGCGGCATTCCCGGGCCGGATCACCGAGATACCCGCAAGGGCAGGGGTTCATCGCCGCGACGAGACTGAAGCGGCTCGGAAAAGTGAACTTGCCGGCCGCCCGCGAGATCGTGACCTGCCCGTCTTCGAGCGGTTGACGCAGCACTTCGAGCGTCGACCGCCGGAACTCCGGGAGCTCATCGAGAAAGAGAATCCCGTTATGCGCCAGGCTGACCTCCCCCGGGCTAGGATGACTGCTCCCGCCGAGCAACCCGACATCGGAGATCGTATGGTGAGGGGAACGAAACGGACGTGTCGCGACAAAGCTGTTCTTCGAATCGACCAGCCCCGCCACGCTGTGGATCTTCGTCGTTTCAATAGCCTCCTCCTCCGTCATCGTCGGGAGAATCGTCGCCAGCCTTTTTGCCAGCATCGACTTGCCGGTCCCCGGGCTCCCCAGCATCAGAATATTGTGCCCGCCAGCCATGGCCACCTCGAGCGCCCGTTTGGCACTCGCCTGGCCGCGGACCTCATTGAAATCGATCAGGTAACTCTGTTTCGAACGAAAGAAAGCCTCCCGGTCCAATCGCTCCGGCTTGATCTCACTCTCTCCCGAAAGCAACTCATAGGCATCACGAAGCGTGTTGATACCGTAAACGTAGATGCCCTCCACAATACTGGCTTCCACCGCATTCTCTTTAGGTACGAAAATAGCCTTCAGGCCGCGTTGCTTTGCCTGAAGAGTGAGCGGCAGGATCCCCTTGATCGGACGAACCCGGCCATCGAGCGCGAGCTCGCCCGACATCGCACATTTTTCAAGCGCGCTCTCTTTGAGCGCCCCATTTTGCTCTTGAGCCAGAGAAACCATCCCGACGGCGATGGGAAGGTCGAAACTGGGGCCCTCTTTTCGGAGGTCGGCCGGCGCGAGATTGATCGTAATGGGTTTGTTAGGCCACCGCAGACCACTGTTCTTAATCGCCGTGACAACCCGATCAACGCTCTCCCGAACCGCCGCGTCAGGGAGCCCGACCAGCTTGATGTCGATGTTGCCGCTATCCGCCGCGTTTACTTCAACTTCCACCGGCACGGCATTTACGCCATGAACGGCTCCTGAAAACACGCAAGTTAACGACATGTCACGACCTTCCCAAGTCAGGGACGGATTTGCAACCAATTTTCACGAAAAGGGTGTTCAAAAAACCATCATGACATCGAATAGGGGTCAATATCGATGGTCACCATGACATCGTCGGGGAAAGTGAGATCCTTCATCACCTCACGAATATGGGAGGCGAGACGGCGTGCGCCGTTCGATTTCAGGACAATTTGGAAACGCCACTGGTCGTGAGATTTCACGAGAGGCGAGGGGAGCGGATCGGTCAGAGAGATCTCAGCCGGGAGATTCCGCTTGAGCCGGGCATGCAGGGTCTTGAGTGAAAACTCCGCCCGTTCCTGATGCACTGATCGCGAAGTGATCAGTGCGAGGTGGGAAAAGGGCGGGTGATTAAACTGCCGTCTCATCGCCAGCTCGTACTCGGCAAAACCATCAAAATCGTGATGACGGGCAAACTGAATGGAGGGATGATGCGGTGTGTAGGTCTGGACCACCACCTCCCCTTCGAGTTCTCCCCGTCCCGCGCGACCCGCGACCTGGGTGAGCAACTGGAACGTGCGCTCCCCGGCGCGGAAATCAGGGATGTAGAGACCGACATCGGCATTCAGAATACCGACGAGAGTCACATTCGGGAAATGTAATCCCTTCGCAATCATCTGCGTTCCCAGGAGGATATCGATCTTCTTGGAGCGGAAGGCATTCAAAGTATTTCGCAGCTCCCCTTTTTTCCGCATTGAATCAGTATCGACCCGGCTGATGCGCGCTTCGGTAAAGACCTGCCGGAGTATTTCCTCGACCCGCTCCGTCCCGTAACCGGCATTCACGATTGAGCGGCTTGAGCACTCGGGACAACGACTCGGGGGAAGCTGGGAGAAACCGCAAATATGGCAGATCAGCCTGTCCTCCTTCCGATGCAGAGTCATCGTCGTACTGCAATGGCGGCAGTTCGCCACATAACCGCATTCGGGGCAGAGAATATTACGGGCAAAGCCGCGACGATTGAGAAAGAGGATGATCTGCTCTCCCTTCGCCAGTCGTTGCTCCATGGCGAGCCGCAATCGGGTCGATAGAATCGTGGGGCCGGATTGGCTCTTCTTCCCCTCATTCCGCATGTCGATCACACGAATAATCGGCAACTTCTGATTGTCGATTCGCAGCCGCATCGTCGTCAGGTCATATTTCCCGCTCAAAACATTGTTCCACGACTCGAGCGAGGGCGTCGCGCTGCCCAATAGGACAGGACAGCCTTCGAGATGGCCGCGAACTACCGCAATATCCCGGGCCTGATATCGGGGAGAAGTGTCCTGCTTATACGAGTTTTCGTGTTCCTCATCGACAACGATCAGCCCCAGGTTCTCGATCGGGGAAAAAATGGCGCTTCGTGCCCCGATGACGATGCGCGCTTTCTGGTCGAGCACCTTCCGCCACTCATCGTGGCGTTCACCTTCGGAAAGATTGCTGTGCAGAATCGCGACCTGGTCCTTGATTTTAGCGAAGCGTTGCTTGAACCGATCCGCCGTCTGCGGGGTAAGCGCTATCTCGGGCACGAGCACGATAGCCCCCTTCCCTGCCTCGATCGTTCGCTGGATCGCCTGCAGGTAAACTTCCGTTTTTCCGCTCCCGGTCACGCCATAGAGAAGAATGGGCTTCACTTTCTCGCCTGCTTCAACAAGACGGGAAGACTCGAAGACTTGATCGAGGACGATACGCTGCTCATCATTGAGAACGAGAGGTGCCGATTCAAGATACTCCACTTCGCCGAGTGGATCACGTGATACAATACGGTCCACGATGGTGACAAAACCCCGCTC
>JAGNMT010000355.1 GCA_017991025.1 Verrucomicrobiales bacterium | reverse complement strand
GATTGCCTCGATGCACGGGTAGGCGAGTATGATTTCGTCGAAATTTTTTGCCGCCGGATCCCCTTCGTATGCGGCCTCAACATCGGACTGGAGAAGACTGCGGATCTCGGGAAGATCCCTCAGGAAACGACAGACCAGCTCCCGGGCCTGCTGGCGAAGACCATTGTGATGCTCTCCCTTTTCATCATCACGGAGGCGCAGGGTCTTCGCGACTTCAACTTCCAGGGTCTCGACAAGAATGGCGATGCGTTCGCCGGTAATCATCTCCAACTCGTCAGCCGGGATCGGGTCTTCATCGTGATAACCGGGAAAAAGAAGCTGCAGGAGTTTCTCACAAGTCGCCGTGACGGTGCGCTTCGAGGGAAGGTTGGCACTGTCGAGACGGTTGATTCCCCCGATTTCGTGATACGATTCGACGAGAGAGTTCACGATGTTTCTTTGATCGCAGTCCATTGAGGGGGCCAAGTTATGCGTACTGACGCGCATTCCAAGAGAAAGCTTGCGCTAATTATGCGAAAATTGACCCCGAGCGCGTCACCAAAACCCCTGCCTGATCGTCGGGATCACCCCTGCGGGCAGATTTCCCTGCCCCGGACCCGTGATGGCGATGCGACAGACAAACCATTTGAATCCCTACGCTTTTCTGTCATCCTCCCAAGGCCCTTTTTGCAAGCGGGGTCGTGTTTTGTATGGGTAGAGAAAGGAAAAGAGCAATCCTCGCACTGGAGGACGGGACCGTTTTTCACGGGATTTCATTCGGGGCGGCGATAACGCAGACTGGTGAAATTTGTTTTAATACCTCGATGACAGGATATCAGGAGATCCTGACCGACCCTTCCTACCGGGGGCAGATCGTCACGATGACCTGTCCGCAGATCGGCAATTACGGGGTAAACGCCGACGACGCCGAAAGCAGCGCGGTCCATGTGCGCGGATTTGTCATCGAAGAACTCTGCGAGGTGCCGAGCAACTGGCGGAGCAAACAGTCGCTTCAGGATTACCTGTTGGAAGCCGGTGTCCCCGGGATCGAGGGAATCGACACGAGGGCACTCACAAAGCGGCTCCGGGTGGCAGGGGCGATGCGCGCGACACTTTCCACCGACGGCAGCCTCAGCGACGATGAGGCCGTGGCGGCGGCACGCCAGGCGCCGCCTATGGAGGGATCGGATTTTGTGAAGGAAGTGACCACGCCGGAGCCCTATTGGTGGGATCCGGAGAACGTCCTGAGCCGCCAGTGGACGATCGTCAACCCTTCGGCCGCCGAGGTCCTGGAAGAGGTCGATGGGCAGATGTTCCGGTCCCTGTGTGATCCGAAATACCGTATTGTTGCTTACGATTTCGGGATCAAACGCAACATTCTGAGAAGTCTCCGGCAAAAAGGATTCGAGGTGGAGGTTGTGAACTCCCGGACACCGGCCTCCGCAGTGCTCGCTCGCAACCCTGACGGGATTTTCCTCTCCAACGGCCCCGGGGATCCGGCAGCGCTCGATTATATCCACAGTGAGATTAAGGAGATCATCGGTAAAAAACCCGTTTTCGGGATCTGTCTCGGCCATCAGGTCCTCGCCCACGCTCTCGGGGGAACGACTTTCAAGCTGAAATTTGGCCATCGTGGCGGGAATCATCCGGTGAAAGACCTGCGATCCGGAAAGATCGCGATCACGGCCCAGAATCACGGTTTTGCCGCCGACGGCGACTCGCTCCCTTCGAACGTCGAAGTGACCCACATTAATCTCAATGACGGCACCATTGAAGGCATGAGGCATCGCGATTATCCCGTTTTTTCTGTCCAATACCACCCGGAAGCCGCTCCCGGGCCGAATGACGCATCTTACTTTTTTGAAGAATTTGCTAATCTCATTGATCAATCCCGCTAATCCGTAGTAAAACAAACCCAGCCATGGCTACAATTACCATTTACGTTCCGGATCAGGAGCCCGTCGAGCTCGCCCTAGACAGTTACGAGCAAGTCTCGATCGGGCGCGGTCCTGACAATGACATCGTGCTCGATCACGTCTCTATTTCCGGCTCACACGCCGTCATTTACAATATTGGAGGAACCTTTCAGATACAGGATCTCGGTTCCACCAACGGTACTTTTCTGAACGGTGAAGCCATTACGGAGGGGGTCCTCAGTCACGGGTCCAGAGTCAATTTCGGCAGTGTGGAAGCCGTGTTCCATGACGAATCACAGGCAAGCGCCGATTCCTTCGGCAGTTCGTCTGGCGGGAGCGGGTACGCCAGCGGTCATCTCGCTGAGATTGCCGAGGTATCGAATCGCCCCCCCGGTTTCTCCGACCTTTCACCCATCACCAAGGTGGTAAAGAAAAACACCCTCGGACTAGTCGCGATCATCCTCGGAGTAATCGCCATTCTCGCGGTCATCGCCGTGGTCGTATTGTCAGCCATGATGCAGGCTGAGTGAATCTGAATTGTGTCTGCCACCCTCGAACGCTTCTATTTCTCCCCCGGCCCCGAGCGTCTTCTGTCAGGTCCTGTGTTGGGCTGACCGGAAAACTTGTTGATAACTGACGACGACCGGATTTTCTATTGAACTCTAATTTCTCATGTCGAATACCATAGTGATTGGCGCCCAGTGGGGTGACGAAGGTAAAGGAAAGATTGTGGATCTTCTCACCGAGAAGACCGATATCGTCGTGCGACCCCAGGGGGGCAACAATGCGGGACACACCGTTATCAGCGAGGGAGTGAAGTATATCCTCCACCTTATCCCCTCGGGGATTCTCTGGCCGGGAAAACTCTGCGTCATTGGAAACGGCGTCGTTATGGACCCGATTGCTCTGCTCAAGGAGATCGATGGGCTGGTTGAAAAGGGCATTGCGGTTTCACCTGAGAATCTGCGTATCTCGAATCGAGCCCATCTCGTAATGCCATTTCATCGCGAAATGGACGCTTATCGTGAGGCGAGCCGGGGTGCGGGGAAAATCGGCACAACCAAGCGGGGCATCGGCCCTACCTATGGCGACAAGATCGACCGTATCGGATTTCGCCTTCATGATCTCGTCGGGGATCCGGTGAGTTTCACCGAACGTCTCTATGCTCGTATCGCTGAGTGCAATGTCCTCTTTGAAACTGTCGGCATGGAAAAACTCGATGCCGAATTGATCGGGAAAGAACTTCTCGCCGCCGCTGAACGTCTCGCTCCCTATTGCGCGGACACCGTGGAGATTCTTCACCGCGCCATGAAAGAGGGGCGCTCGCTGCTATTTGAGGGTGCCCAGGGCACCTATCTCGACATCGACCAGGGTACGTATCCTTATGTGACCTCTTCGAATACCACGTCCGGCGGAGCCTGCACCGGCTCGGGTGTGCCGCCCCAGAAAATTGATCGCGTGGTGGGTGTGACCAAAGCCTACACGACTCGCGTAGGCGAGGGGCCTTTTCCGACACAGAACGATGATCTGGCTGACCGCTTCCACAAAATGGGTCGTGAGTTCGGGGCCACCACCGGCCGTAAGCGCCGCTGCGGCTGGCTGGACCTCGTCCTTGTGCGATATGCGGCCATGGTCAATGGATTTAGTGAACTCGCGATCACGATTCTTGACGGACTCGATGACTGTGCCGAGATCCCTGTCTGTACCCACTATGAGCTCGACGGGAAAAAACTTTTCCTTCCCCCTGCCTCCGCAAAGGACTTTCAGCGTGCGGTTCCGGTTTACGAAAACCTGCCCGGCTGGTTGACCGACACCACGGGAGTGACTCGATATCAGGACCTCCCGGCGAATGCGCTCGCCTACCTTGCCCGGATCGAACTCGAAACTGAAACTCCTGTAACCATGGTTGGCGTTGGACCCTCCCGTGACCAGACCATCATTCGCTGAGCGGATTCACCGCTTTTTAAACCATGGCTGCGCTTGATCCCGAAAAAGAGGTCCCGCAGCACATTGCCATCATTATGGACGGCAATGGTCGCTGGGCAAAAGCGAGAAACCTCCCGCGTCGTGACGGTCACCGGGCTGGTGCTGACTCGGTAGAAGAGTGTCTTAAGTCCTGTGGAGATCTCGGGGTAAAATACCTGACGCTTTATGCCTTCAGTTCCGAGAATTGGAAGCGCCCTGAGGCCGAAGTCACGGCATTGATGGGGCTGCTCGCCCATTTTCTGAAGGAAAAAACGCCCAGCCTGATGAAGAATAACATCCGGCTTCAGGTCATCGGGCATTTGGCGAGACTTCCTCGAAAAAATCAGAAACAGCTTCGGGATTCCATCGCGAAAACGGCAGACAACAACGGTCTGACCCTGGTTGTGGCCTTGAGCTACGGATCACGGGAGGAGATCGTCGATGCGGCGAAAATACTGATGGAAGAGGCCAGGGCCGGCACGATGAATCCGGCCGACCTCAACACCGCGATCTTTTCCAATTACCTCTACACGGCCGGAATGCCCGATCCCGATCTGCTCATCCGTACGAGCGGGGAATTCCGCGTTTCCAACTTTCTTCTCTGGCAAATCAGTTACGCTGAGATCGTCATCACCGAAACCTTGTGGCCCGACTTCCGCCGGGAACATTTGGAAGCAGCAATCACCGAATATCAACGACGCCATCGGCGTTTTGGCGGCCTGTGAGGCGGAGAGGTCCGCCCGCCTTGAGCCCTTCCAACCATTGAACCTAAAATCCAGTTTCAAGTTTCAGGTTCAAAGTTTCACGTTAAGAAAGTCAACGAGTTGTGACTGTTGCCTCCTTCACCTTTTGAGTGTGCTGGCATTGTCTCGTAACACCCTGATTCAGAGAACTTGGAACCTGAAACTTGAAACTTGAAACTTGAAACCCGGATTTAGGT